>JAPLUM010000577.1 GCA_026397605.1 Verrucomicrobiota bacterium
AGGCTGGCTGGTGTGCTGGCAAAGCCGGGGAAGGCTTGATTTAAGAGCTCGCGCTCGGGTCGGGTGTCGGCAGAGAGGGAGGCGAGGAAACGGTTCAGGCGGATGCCACCTTCGGGCTGGTCGAGCAGAGCTAGGACCAGAGCGCAGCAGGAGGTTTTGTAGATGGTCTTGGAGAGAGCATCCATGTCAACAGGGGAGGCTTCGATGATTTCTTCGATGCCAAAGATTTTGCCTGATTTAAAAATGACGGCAAACAGGGTGCTGGGGCGAGCTTGTTTGCGGTAATCGAGCGCCTCGATGATGCCGGTGAAGAGCCAGTCTGGAAGCAGAAGTGGGCGCTGGGTTGTGAGCTCCTTTTGATCCTTTAAGATACGCTCGGCCAGCAGGGCGCGGATGATCTCTGCACGCACGTCGGTCGGACGTAGATCGGGGCGCAAGTTGATGGTGATTTGTAGATGAAATCCACCATGAGTGATCTGTGAGACGGCCATGCTGGCGGCTTTGCCCTCTTTTTTGGCGGCTTCACCCGAGTTTAAAAGCACGACGATGGGAGATGCCCAGGTGTGTTTATCTCGCAGCATTTGATTGAGCTCGCTGCTGATCTCTTCACAGCGTGAGGAAAAGGCGCTGCGCAGGGAGAGATCATTGCCATGGACGATGAATTGCCCGCTGGTGCTGGTGGAGGAGATGATTTTGTTTTTCGTGATCGCGGTGGTTGGCACGGGGGCCACCTCTGGTGCTGGCATGTCTGGGATGCGGCTGGGGGCGGGGATGCTTGGCTCGGCGGGTTTTGGCGCTGCATTGAGCTGGCCTGGTAAGGGCGGTGCTACGGGCATGGCTGGCGCTTTGCTGGCAGGGGCCTCGGGAACGCTGGGTGGCGTGGTCGGCGGTGGTGCGGGAGCTTCGATCTTGGCGGCGGCTTCACGAGCTGCGGCGTCTGCTGATGCGGGTGTCTGCGCCTGCAAACACTGAAGACCGAGGATCAGGCAAAAAAGGATGACAGAGGTACGGAGCATGACAGATCTAAAGAGGGCGTGCTAAGGGAAGCGTGGATCGAGGGATAGTTTACCCTCGGCAATGCGCACTTGGTTCATTTGGAAAAGCGTCTGAATCTCTTCTTTCAGTGTCGTGCTAAGGCTCATCAGGGCGGGTCTCAGGGGCCGCATCAGGCCACGTGGCACTTGTAGGTGTCCGTAGGCACCGCCCACGACTTCGACCCGAAAGACTTTGTCCAGATGCGTGACAGTCAGATCCACGGTCGCCGTCTGGCGAATTCCTGCGATGTCCCAAGCCAAAGTGGCATGGGCGACGCCGGGATCTAGATTGAGGTGGAGTTTTTCAAAACGCACGGATTTTCCAAAAGCATCGGCCATGCGTGCAGTGAGCACTTTTTCCAAATGGCGATTGAGCTCAGACTCACTGATCTCGATCTCAGCGCTGCCTTTAATGGTTGCCTGCTTGATATCATCCAGCATGTCGGTGGCTTTGCTCGGCTCCTTGACAACGATGGCGGACAGAGTCAGCGGGCGGTGCGCTACCCATGCGGCGCCCGTCAGTGCGCTGAGCGCGGTCGTGAGTAGAAGGTTCAGGAGAAATTTCACAGGATGGTCATCATGCACTACATTCGGGTAGGGCGGCAAGTGCAATGAAAGCCGATTCGGGGTAATCTGGCTGGGTCAGCTGTGGCCGATCTCTGAGCTGAATCTCAAGGGTCTAGGGAGCGCCCTGTTCTCTTGACGGCCTCGGCGAGCCAGCGTGACTCTGTTTTCCAGGTGCCTTCCTGGTTCATTTCAGCTACCGTTACGGGCATCCGGGCACTCCAGTTCAGCCCGCTGGCGATGCCTGGGACATTGAAGCGATCCTCCAGCGCAAACAGATCTGGCAGCATGAAGGCAGCATAGCGCGCATTGCTGGCTAACAGTGCCTCGATCAGCGCATGGCGGACATGATCATCGTAGGCTGGCCAGTCGCCCTCCCGCACGGGCAGTCCGGCAAATTCAGAGAGCAAGCGTAGCTCTTTATTGCCCAGATAGCGGTCGCCTTCGTCATGGCTCTGACTGTCGCGGCGGCGATGTTCCCAGTGGGTCTTCATCGGCTCATGATCATGCGTGGCATAGGTGGTGAAGGCGCAGTTATCATAGTCGCGTCCCTGCTGCACGTGCCCATGGCCGTCATCCTCCCAGTGGCTGACTTTGAAGCCGGGAATATCTAGGCCCAGCAAATGTGGGCGCACATAATCGGGCACCGTGCCGAGATCCTCTGCCACCACTTCATGGGGGCCTGCTGCGGCAACGATCATGCGCAAATATTTGTCACCAGCGGCGCAGTTGGCGGCTTTATGCTCGGGGGTATCGTCATCGTGCTCGATGAAGTGCGGCAGGCGACCGCCTGTGAGGGCGCGGGCTTCGTCGTCGCTCAGATGCAGGAATTCTCCATTGCGCTGCGGCCTCCAGGGGAAGCTGTAGATGCGGTAAAAGCCCAGCACATGATCGATGCGGAAGACGTCGAAGACTTCGGTCAGCTTCTGCACTCGGCGCTGCCACCAGCCAAAGCCATCTGCCTCCATCACATCCCAGCGATAGAGGGGGATGCCCCAGTTCTGTCCCCAACGCTGCACAAAGTAGTCGTCTTTAAAATAGGTCTCGGGCGGAGCACCACCGCACCACTCTAGATTAAACTGCTCAGGCTGGAAGAACACATCTGCACTGCACCAGGAGATGCCAAAGGGGACATCTCCCATGAGCTTTACCTTTTTCTCTGCTGCATAGGCTCTCACTGCCCGCCATTGGCTAAAGCAGAGCCACTGCACGTAGGCGTGGAATTGCAGTTTTTCGTGGATCTCAGCGGCATGACTGCTGCGTTGCTCAGCCAGCCAGGCTTTGGCTTTGGCACCGCTGTTGATCTCTTGCGGCCAGTTTGGCCAGTCCTCATGTCCCTGGAGATCCATCAGCACACGGAAAAGGCAGAATTCTTCCAGCCACGGACCCTCCGCAGCACAAAAAGCGGCAAACTCAGCGGCTCGACTCGGCAGGGTCTCCAGACGTCCGAAAGCGTGGCGCAAGAGGGCATTTTTCAGTTTGCGGACCTTTTCATACTGCACGGGCCCCTCACGCAAGGCATCGCCACCGAGGAAGCGGCTGGTGGTGCGGAAAAACTTGTCTTCTAGCTCTGGCACGACGTTTGGCGTGATCTCCAGCGTCAGGTAATCCAGCGCGGTGGAGCTGATGGCATTGTAGGGGCTGCTGTCACCGCCGGTGGCATTGATGGGGAGAAATTGCAGAAAGCCCAGGCCCGTCTCGGCAGCCCAGTCGATCATCTCACAGACGCCACCTGTATCGCCGATGCCTAGGTCATCGGCCGTACGAATAGCAAAAACGGGAACAAGGATGCCTGCGCGGCGGGGCTGGATGGTGGGCATGAGGGGTTCTGGATGAATGCGGATGGATCGTGCGGTTTCAATCGACGATTTTAGGAATGTCGCAGGCAGCGTGCCAGCTAGTGAATGAAGCACTTGCGCCTGCGCTTTTGATTTCCACATTGCCCGCCATGACTACACGTCTTTTCCTCATCCGCCACGGAGCCACTGTCTTGACTGCTGAAGATCGCTTCGCCGGCTCAATCAATGTGGCGCTTTCGGATGAAGGCCGTCATCAGGCAGGCAAGCTTTCTGAGCGCCTCGCGCGTGAAAAGATCACCGCTGTTTATGCCTCGCCTCTGGATCGGACGATGGAAACAGCTCGTATTTTAGCTGCTCCACATTCTTTGGAGATCCTGCCCAGAGAGGGCCTAAAGGAAATCTCCCATGGCCGCTGGGAGCAGCACACGCGTGCAGAAGTGGATGCCCTCTTCCCTGAAGAAGCCGCCGCTTGGGAAGAAGACCCCTACACTTTTGCGCCTCAGGGTGGCGAGAGCGGGCTGGCCGTCACGGCGCGCTCGCTGCCAGTGCTGATGGACATCGTCCGTGCTCATCCTGGTCAAACCGTGGCCGTCGTCTCCCATAAGGCCACCATTCGTCTTTTGCTCAGCTCCTTGCTGGGTTTTGATCCGCGTCGCTATCGGGATAATCTAGATCAGAATCCCGCCGCCCTGAACATCGTAGACTTCAAGAGCCCCGTCCGCGCTCGGCTCACGCTTTTTAATGACACCTCACATTACGATCACGATACCATCCCAGGCGTGCCAGAGGGCCGACTCTCCAAATGGTGGAGTGCTGGTGAAGTGGCTGCTCCGAAGTAGTATTTCCTGAAGCTTACGGCAGCGGATCAAAAATCGTCGCTCTAGCACCTGCTGGTGTCACCACTTGCTGCGGTGGCTCCTGGTTCATCTGTCGATTGATCTCATAAGCCGTTGGCAAGACCTTGATATCTCCTTTGTTGACGCGACCAAAGACCACCGCTGAGCGGTTATCTGAAGTTAGCAGAGGCAGGGCCAAATCCTTGCCCAGCCGTGCGAGCAGCCTTTCACGCGCGGTCTCGCGAGTGATCACCCTGCGGCGTGAGGGTTGGGTGCGTACGATGGTCTTTTCCTCCTTCAGCATTTGCTGGTATTCGATCTCCACCAGCCGATCTAACTCCTTTTCTAACCGCAGCTCAAGTTCCGCAATCTCCGCTGGCTGGAGCTCGCGGTAGGGGCCGATGATGCGAGCTACCCGCACCAGTTCGCCGACGCCCACAGGCTCCTCGGAGCTAACCAAAAAAGTCGCATCGGTCTTGGCCTTGCCAAACATCGGTTCATCCGCATCTGCGCCTAGCTGGGTCTGCTGGCAGCCATTGAGCGCGAGAAGAATGAGGAAGATGAAAAGCAGGCGATGCATGTGGAAGGCTTAACACAAAGCATTGCGGACTGGAAGTCGAGGTGATATGAAGTCGCCGCTCCCACATTTCTAATGATTCCGAGAACACTCCTCCTGGCGCTTTTCATGAGTGCCCTCCACAGCACAGCACTCGCAGCTGCAACCGACGATGCGCGTGTGGACGTTGCCCGTGACTCGCTGCGCTTTGCCGCAGGACTCACTGATCCCACGAGCGATGGCAAAAAGAAGCTGAAGCCTATCGCCTCTACCGAGGCCAATAATGAGTTTGGTGATCAGGTGCTCATTGTCCGCCAAGCAGCTTGGGAACCTTGGAGATTTGAGATCAGCACGAATGGCTTTTATACTGATAACGCTGCCCTAGCACCCACCCGAGTGAGTGACTTCTTCATGCAGTCAGGTGCTGGGCTCTCCTATAACAATCGCATCCAAGGTCCGTGGAGTTTTGAGGCTTCGTTGCGCCAGGACTTCATTCGATATGAGCGCTACAATTCCCTGGACTTTGACCTGACGAAATTCAGGACGGGGTTGGGATATAAAGCCGACTGGCTCGGTGGCGCTAGCTTTCTACTGCGTTACCAGTTTGATCATCTCAGTGAGCCTGGCTTCGGCAGTCGCCTCCTCGACAGTCATTCCGTCTCGCTGTCTTTGATCAAATCATGGAAGGTGGCCAAAGGTCAGCGTCTGTTCATGGGACTGAGCACCGAGCCCAATCTGGCTGCCACGCCCGATCTAGCTTTGCGTCATCAGCACGCCGCCTTTGCTGGCTGGTCCATGCGGTTGACTCAAAACCTCAGCGCCCGAGTCACCGGACGTGCCGGCTACAACGTCAGTCCTAATCTGGATCGTAACGACTGGCATTACGTCGCAGCAGTCGGTGCCTCTTATGCCTTGAGTGAATGGGCCAGCATCGGCCTTACAACCAGCATCACTTACAACCGCTCTAACCAGGACGCCTACAATTACCGCAACGTGCTTTCCGGCGCTTATCTCGGCCTTGAACTCAACTACTAAGCTTGCATGAAATTTGTTTTTTTATCTCTCCTTTTCATCATCGCCGCATCGACTCAGGCCAAGGATGCCCTGGTCAAAGTCACCTTTGGCCGGACCAGTGCGCCAGCCATGACTGAGCTGAAAGCTGGCAGTCGATTTAGCACCAGCTCGAAGAGCCGCTCAGAGATTGCTTTGGAAAATGGCCTAATGCGCACTGGCTCCAATACCAGCGTGCTCATGCAGTCAGAGGACAACATTGTTTTAGAGAAAGGTCTCACCCTAGTGGCCACCAAGCCACGTTTTTTCCGTCGCAGCATTCAGGTGCAGACACCGGCCCATCAGCTGAAGATCAAAGGCACCGCGCAGATCTACCATAACCCAGGGCAATCCATTCGCGTGGTCGTCATCGAAGGCATTATGACGATCTCTTTGAACTCCATGAGTCGTGAAAAGGTGACTTTAAGAGCTGGCCAAGTCCTCTTGATCAATCTCGCCGAGACCGAACTGCCAGAGCCTTTGGAGATTGATCTCGGTCGCCTCATTTCCTCCGCTGAGTTACTAGCAGATCAGTTTGAGCCCTTGCCTAGCAACGACCTCATCCAAGATGCTAGCAGCCGTCAGGCAAGGGATTATGACATCCTAGACAGTAGTGACGGTGATGAAAGTGGTGATGAAGAGGACGAATGGGATGATGGAGATGCTTCTGAAGACGACTTCGATGATTCCTCAGACATCGACGCTAGAAACGAAGAGCTGCTCCATTCTGCTGCGGCAGATGCTATCGACGATCTCGACGGTGACGGCGATCCTGATGACGGTCTCTTTAATCCTTAAACGTCATTCATTCCTTTCTGACCAGTGCCTCCGCAGTGCGCTTCCATTGCTGAATTTCTGGGGTCATTTGTAGGCCGCTCATGCTGCGCAGGGATTCGCTTGCTTGCTCTTTGGCCTCCTTATCAGACTTGGCTTTGAAGAGCGCGGCGGCCAGTCTTAGATGTGTCGCAGCACGCTCGCGATTCAGGTTTTGTGATTGATCACCTGAATCAGGGAGAGAGTACAAAATTTCCGAGGCTTGGCGATAAGACGCTATGGCTTCCGTGAGTTTACCAACAGCTTCCTGAGCCGTCCCAAGTTGCTGAAGGGCGGTGGCATGTTGTCTTTTCCATAGCAGATTCAGCGGGTCCTGAGCTGTCAGGCGGCTGAATGTCTCAGTTTGCTGAGTGGCATGCGTGAGCGCCTGATCAGCGGCTGAGACTTTGGACAATCTGCCATGCAGGATGGCAGCTACTGCCTCTGTGGTGGTGTTTTTCGGAGTGCTGACGGTGATTTTTAGAGCGGATTCATAGTGCTGCTTGGCTACCTTTACATTGCCAATGGCCTCTTCGGTGGTTCCCAGCTTTTCTTCCAAAACGGCCAATCTTGTGTCAGTAACTTCGTTCTTCTCTTTCAGGCCAAGTAAGACGTCACGACCTTGATTGAAATGGCGCATGGCAGCAGGGAAGTCTGCCTTTAGCCGACAGAGATCACCCAAGCGCTCATGTGGCAGGGCGGCATCGACATACCAGCTGTGGTTTGGCTCTTGAGGCAGCGCTTCCAGCTGCTCAAACAAGCTCAGCATGGCCTCATAATTCGAGCCTGCGGTGTCCAAATCTCCCATGACCTCTTGGGCCGTGCCGAGACGCTCAAATCCGAGTGCTAAGTCGTGCAGCCTTTGCGTGTTCCTCGGCTGCTCTGAGACTCGCTGCTGAAGGATTTGTAAAGATTGCTCAAAGCTATCTTTGGCGGCACTGGCCATTCCCTGAGCCAAAAGCAGCCCGCCTCGGCTCTGAAACATCACGGCACGGTTGCGCTGCTGATCATCATTATCCGCAGAAGCAGGCACCGATTTAAAATAGGTCTCAGCGCTGCGTGAAATCGGCTCAAGTAGTGACAGGCGACCGATAGGCTCCAAGTCATCCCTCAGATCAAAGAGGATGTCATTGAGCAGGCGCTCTGCGGTTGCCCTGGCCACGTCCGCTGTCTGGCGGGATGCAATGGCGCGGTTACGCTCTTGCTCTGCCTGTTGTTTAGCATTGATCGCCGTCTCACGAGATGCCTGAGCCTGCTTCTCGCGTGCTTCAGCAAGCATTAAATTAGCATCTGCTCGCTCATGCTCCGTTGCTTCACGGCGCAGGGCTGCCTTTTCCCGCATCAGTGCTGTCGTCGCTGCGATCAATCCGATGCACAAACTCGCGGCCACAAGACTGCCTGATACAAAGGCCACTCGATGCCGGCGTGTCCATTTTTGGAAGCGATATAAAGCGGTGGGAGGCCCGGCGCTGACGGGTTCATTCTCCAGATGCCTGCGCAGATCATCCGCCAGCGCAGAAGCACTCTCGTAACGGCGCTCAGGATCTCTTTCCAAAGCCCGCAGCGTGATCCAATCCAGTTCGCCACGTAGTCCAGCATCATGAGTGCTCGGTAACGCCGGATCGACTTCCAAGATATGAGCGGCGACCCGCTCAAAGCGGCCTGATCTTACGACCTCATCTGGCAGTGGTAATTTGCCAGTGAGAAGCTCATATAAAATGACGCCGAGGGTATAAATGTCTGAGCGCGTATCCAGTGCCTGCACGCCACGGCTGGCCTGCTCGGGACTCATGTAAGGGTAAGTAGCGCTGGGGGCTGCACCGATCTGAGTTTGAAAAAACGGATCACTCAGAGTCGAGTCACTAGAGTCCAGAGCCTTAGCAATGCCGAAGTCGATGATCTTTGGCACAGCGCGTCCATCCTGCTGATGCACGAGGATATTGGAAGGCTTTAAGTCGCGGTGCAAAATGCCTTTTTGATGTGCATGATGCACCGCTTGGCAGAGGGTCATCATCAGCTGAAGGCGCTCTGCACGACTGAGATGGTGATTTTTACAATACGTGGTCAGAGCTACGCCCGGGACCAGCTCCATGACAAAATAGGGCCGCTCATCTGCCAGCGTCCCTGCATCCAACATGCAGGCGATGTTAGGGTGACTCATCCGTGCTAGGGCTTGGCGCTCCATCTCAAACCGTGTGATCACGTCTGCACTGTGATGCATGCCCGGCTTGATTAATTTCAGCGCCACGTCCCGCCGCACGGGCTGAGTCTGCTCAGCTTTCCAAACGATGCCGAGTCCGCCTTCACCTAGTTTTTCCAGCAAACGATAAGGACCGATCTGCCGCTGGTCTTCGTCAGACAGCTCTAGGTCTAGACCAATGTCCAGCAGCGCGCGACCATGAGCGCGCCATGGGCTGGTGGCGGTGGATGTTGTGGCCATGAGTGTCTGTTCGGAAAAAGGCTAGCGGCTGTGACAAACTTTACGCATCGGCTAAAGCCGCCCTCAAGGATCTGAGCTCGAAATCAATCTGAGCTTCGGTCGGATTTTCAAGCGTGTCGGCGATGACTTGCCGGAGAATCTCTTTAAATCGCAATCGCAGACGCCGCACCGTTTGTCTCATAGCCTCCACACTCATGCCTGTAGTCTTAGTCAGACTTTCATAGGAAGTCACTTCACCTGCGCCGGTGATTAAAGGACTCAGTGCAGCAAACAAATCCGCCTTGCCTGATTGGCTGCACTCTTTCTCCAACTGAGCGCCTGAAAGCTCGATCACCGACAGCGCCCAATCACGCTCATAGGCCCGTTCATGATCCTGTACTGCCGCAGGCTCCTCGATGAAGCGGCGTTCGCCATCTTCGAAGTCCAAAGACAGCATCTCGATTTTGCCGCCGCGTTTGATCGCCTTGGCCTTATCCCATTCATCAGCCATGAAACGAGTGAAGGCTGTGAGCAAATAGGTCCTCATGCGTCCCTGAGATTGATCTGCTCCAGCCAAGAAGTCGCCCTTCAAAATCTTTACAAAGAAGCCCTGCGCCAAATCCTGCGCATCCTCCTGAGACTGGCCTTTGCGGCGGGCAAAGACATAGAGTGGATACCAATACGCTCCGCATAATTCTTCAAGAGCACGCCTGCCTTCACTGGACTCAGGGTCGCCACGCAAGCGGCCTACCCGCGTCCACCGCGTCAGGGGAAATGCGCCGTTATTTTCGGCAGGATTGGATTCTTCTTCGATCATCATTTCCCAGCGTAGCCAGAGGCGGTCAGAAAAAAACTACGATTTCTTGTCACGCGGTTTTCGCGGGTTCCGAAGAAGGCATTCGAAAGCGATTCTCGACCCACATGGAAGAGAGGACTTCTAACCACAAACAACAAAAATATGAAAACGAAACTCTATGTTCTATCCATCCTCGCCGCTGCCGGACTCGCATCCGCACAGCAGTCTCGAATCGTCGGCGGCGGTGCCACCACGAACGGTGCTTACCCCTTCATGACGGCCCTGATTGAAAAAGGTGCCACGCCAGCAAGTGGTCAGTTCTGCGGAGCTGCCCTCGTGGCTCCCCAATGGGCGCTCACCGCAGGCCACTGTCTGGAAGGCACTCCAGCCAGCTCTCTGGAAGTCTGGATCGGCGGCAGAAATCTTAACAACGCTGCCGAAGGCATCCGCGTCGGCGTCACGCAGGTCATCTCGCATCCGAACTTTGGTGAAAATGCACAAGGTGCTTTAGTCTATGACTTCTGCTTGCTCAAACTGGCCCGAGCAGTGACTGAGATCAGTCCGCTGCCACTCATCGAGGCCGCAGCTAAAGTGGCCCCAGGCATCACAGCACGGGCTGTCGGTTGGGGGGCTACGTCAGAGGGCGGATCAGGATCGACCTCACTCCTCCAGGTAGATCTGCCCATCATCTCACTGGCCATCGCAGGCCAAGCGGTTAGTGGGCTTGGTGTCTCTCACATCGCCGCAGGTCGTACGTCAGGCGGTATTGACACCTGCCAGGGCGATAGCGGCGGCCCGCTGTTGGTGAGGAATGCCAGTGGCGGCTGGCTGCATAGCGGCACGGTCAGTTTTGGCAATGGCTGCGCAAGGCTGGGTGAATACGGCATCTACGGGAACACCATCGCGGTGAAACCCTGGATACTTGGTTACATCGGCGGCGCAGTGACACCGACAGATGATCACTCCAACACCACCGTCAACGCATCTGCTTTGGCCTTAGGTGGCAATGCCATCGGTAATCTCGAAGTCGGCAATGATGTGGATGTCTTCAAAGTCATGCTCACTGCAGCAGGCACCGTGACGATCAACTCAACCGGTAGCACGGATGTCGTCGGCACCCTGCTCAGCAGCACTGGAGCCACCCTTGCCACCGATGACAGCGGCAACGGCGCGCCTAACTTCCGTCTAACTCATACGGCCGCAGCTGCGACGACACTCTTTGTTCGTGTCAGTGGTAAAACCGCCGCTACCACAGGTGGCTACGGCTTAAACGCCACCTTCACCAGCACCGTGCCGAATGTCGGTGACATTGATGTCCGCAATGGTAGCACCGTCATTCCTTTGAACGGAATAGTGGATTACGGCACACGTGCAGTGATTGGCACTGCTCTGAGCAGGACCATCACGCTGGCCAACACAGGCAAGGCAGCTTTGGCCATCAATTCGGTGTCTGTCACTGGCAGTGACTTCAGGATCGTCACTCAGCCCGCCAAGAGCATCGCAGCTGGCAAGACCACTGGCTTCAGTGTTTCCTTCAAGCCAACCAGCGCTGGCGCAAAACAAGCTACCCTGACAATCACCAGCAATGATCCTGATGAGAATCCTTTTACCGTCATCCTCACCGGCAGTGGTCAAGGCGCTGGCGACGATCATGGCAACAACATCGCCTCTGCCACAACGGTCGCTTTCCCAAGCACCACAGCAGGTGTCATCAATAGCGGCACTGACCTGGACTTCTTCAAAATCACCCTCAGCAGCGCACGCAGTGTAACGCTGAAAAGCACTGGCAGTGTGGACACCTATGCCACGCTCTATGATGCCAGCTGGAACATCCTCACTGAAGCAGACGACGACAGCGATGCCAACTTCGTCATCAACGAAACCCTGCCATCCGGCACCTACTACCTCTCTGTCGAAGGTTACTCCAGCACCGATCTCGGAGCCTACTCACTGAGCGTTCAATGAACCACACCTCACAAGGGCAGCGCAGTCCGCGCTGCCCTTCTTTGATTTCAAACTTCATTACTTTACTACGATGAAACTTTTTCTCTCTATCTCAGGCCTCCTTGCCATCGCCTTACTCGGCTCTTTCTATCTGCGCGACTCTCGTCCAGCCTCAGTCATTGCATTCTCGCCGTCACCAGTAGTTGTCAGCTCGGCCAAAGTGATTCCAACTCAGCAAATCGAAAGTCTGCCCAAACCTCAGACTTTGGAGGATCTTTCCTCTGCATGGAAGCAAGCTCGGACTTTCGATCACCTCGATCCCATCGCCCAATCATTGGCAGAGATGAACACGCCTGAGTCAGTTCAAAAACTACTGGATGGCA
>JAPLUM010000033.1 GCA_026397605.1 Verrucomicrobiota bacterium
GACTATGAACTGAATGGCGGCACAATCATGCTCGGCCTGGATTTGGATAAATCCACGCGCTGGCTGCTCAATCTGGACCTCTATCAATCCAATGCGGGTGAGCCTGGTGGCCTGAATTTCAAGAATGGTGGTAGCAATCTGAACTACAACCAGAATCGTAACCAGACACAGCTTCGGTATGATCGTGTTATTGTGGAGCGCTACTTCGGCTCTTTGGCTCTGGAGCATGACTTTTCCCCAGCGACTCAGATGACCTGGAAGCTTTTCGGTGGCTACTCAAACCGCACCAGCCAGCGCCAGCGCGGCACTGGTTTTGGCACGGCGCCGACGGGCGCAAATGCTTTATTAAACACGATTAATGAGCACCGCTATTACACGATCGGCACGGATCTGCGCTTCAGTCACCAATGGATGGCCTGGGGCCAGGAGCACCAGCTCACGGCAGGCGTCACCTCCAGTTACACCTATGCCCCGATTCAAAACTCACTCGGATTTTCCCCAGACGCGACCGAAGGCACGATCTATAACGACATCACTCGGCGCTCCAGCTATCTTTCCTTCTTTGCAGAGAATCAGTTCAAATTTGGACGCTTCAGTGTTATCCCAGCCGTGCGCATTGAAAATGTCTGGCAGACCATCACGGATGAGGTGCGGCGCAATAGTGGCACTAGCCTTGCCGCTCTGTCATTACGCGACCGGGCGGACGCACAGCATGTGCCACTGGGTGCTCTCGGTCTGACCTATGACGTGACTCAAAAAAGCGCGCTCTATTTTAATCTCTCTCAGGGCTATAAGCCACCGCTCTATGCCGATACGCTACCCATCAATAACAACGTCGCCAACACGGATTTACAGCCTGGGCACACGCTGACCTATGAGCTGGGATACCGTGGGAATCCATCACCTTATTATAGCTGGGATGTCAGTGGCTTCTTCATTGATTACCAAGATCGTTTTGGCAGCACTTCTACGACTGGTCCTGGGGCTACCACCACGGTGCGCAATGTCGGGCAATCTCGGAACTGGGGCATCGACTTCTCGGGTGAGGTGGACCTCATTGCCCTCGCTGCTGGAGATCAGGCAGAATCGGCCACGAAGCGGTTTGGGAACCTCGCGTTTCACGTCGCTTATGAGTGGTTGAATGCCTCCTTTGTTGATGGTCCTCTGGACGGCAAAGAGCCGCAGTATGCTCCAGAAAATCTCCTCCGTGCTGGCCTCACCTACCGCTGGCGGGATCGCTTTAAAATTTCTCTTCTACACACTTATGTGAGCCAGCACTATGCCAACGATAACAACACCGCTGACTTCAACATCCCTGCTTACCACGTCACGGACCTCATCGCGGAAGCAAAGGTCTGGAAGGAAAATGTGACTCTACTTGCTGGAATCAATAACCTCTTTGACACGGACTACTACAGTCGCGTCCGTGGCAATGGTGTGGACCCTGCTTATGGTCGTAATCTGTATTTTGGCGTGCGCTTCAATTATTGAGCGGATCTCTGAACAAAGTCGGCCGCACGAATAAAGTGCCACAGGGCGGCATGAGAGTTGCTACTCTTGTGCCGCCCTGTCCATTGACAACCCGGGCGCGTATCCTAGCGTGCTCGCCCTTTTTCCAAGCATCCAATCCTGCCATTCATGAGTACTCCAGAGTCCGGTAAACCCGTTTATAACGTCAAAAACCCCTTCATTGCCAAGGTGAAGAAGGCCTTTGACCTATCAGGCGCGGGGGCCCCGAAAAACACCCGTCACTATGAGATCGACCTCGAAGGCGGGGAGCTGGAATACACGCCCGGAGACTCTCTGGCGGTGCAGCCCACGAACGACCTTGTTCTGGTCGAGGATACACTAAAAGCCCTCGGGTTCACCGGAGACGAGATCGTCAAACACCCCAAAACCACGCTGGAAGTGCCGATTCGTCAGGCGCTGATCGAGGCGACGCTGATCACGGAGATCGACAACAAGCTTATCAAGGCCATCATTGAAAAAACCGGTGGCAACACGGCGCTGGCAGGCCTGCTGGAGCCTGAGAAGAAGGAGGACCTGAAAAAGTATCTCTGGGGCCGCTTCGTGATCGATCTGCTTTTGGAAAACCCCACTGCGAAGTTTGAGCCGCAGGAGTTCATGCTCACGCAAAAGAAGCTGAACATCCGCCTCTACTCCATCAGCAGCAGCCAAAAAGCGCATCCTAAGGAAGTGCATCTGACCATCGCCACAGTGAAGTACAGCAGCCATGGACGTGAGCGCAGTGGCGTAGCATCGACCTTTTTGGCGGATCGCATCACGGTTGGAGAGACCCTGATTCCTGTCTTTGTGAATCATGGCAAAGGTTTCCGCCTTCCAGAGCCTCAGGAAGAGACGCCAGTCATCATGATCGGACCAGGCACAGGAATCGCCCCGTTCCGTGCTTTCCTTGAGGAGCGGAAAGCGACTGCGGCGAAAGGTAAAGCTTGGCTCTTCTTTGGTGAAGTCAACTGCTCGACCTGTTTCTTCTACAAAGATGAATTTGAAGCTTATCTAGCCGATGGCACACTGGCCAAACTCACCACAGCCTGGAGCCGTGATCAGGCAGAGAAGATCTACGTTCAGCATAAGCTGCTGGAAAACAGCGCTGAGATCTACGCCTGGCTGGAGCAGGGTGCTATCGTCTATGTCTGCGGTGATGCCTCGCGCATGGCTGTCGATGTCGATAAAGCTCTACATAGCATCATCGAAAAAGAAGGCGACAAAACCCCTGAAGAAGCGGTCGCCTACATGGCTGCCTTCAAGGAAGCCAAGCGCTATCGCCGAGACGTTTATTGATTTTTGCCAAAGTGCAAATCCGGTGGGTAATTGCGGATCTGATCATCGTCTGTGAAGGGCAGTTTATCTGGCCCTTCATAGATCAATTGAAAGGCGCATCCGCTGCTGGAGATGACATGTAGGTGGATGCCGGGCTCGTCAGGCTTACGCAGGATAGTATTTGTGGTCATGACTGACGCCCTTGGATGGGTTGAGGCATTTTTCTCACTTTTCTAGAAGATTGGCCGCAACGCATCGTTTGGAGGGTGTTTAAAATCAGACATTAACCGTCTTTCCCCATGAAAACGCTCGCTCTTATTCTCCTCACCGCCTGTGCTGCGCAGGCTGCTGCTTTGCCTGAAGCTGCTAAAATCGATAGTCTTTTGGCAGCAGATTGGCAAAAGCAGGGACTCCAGGCCAATGCTCCGGCTTCGGATGATGTGCTGGTGCGTCGATTGTATCTCGACATCGCAGGCCGCATCCCCACGGTGGAGGAGCGGCAGGCTTTCGTTAGCAGCAATGACCCACAGAAGCGTGGGAAGCTGATCGATACGCTGCTCGGTAGCGATGGCTACACCAGTCACATGTTTAACTACTTTGCTGATCTGCTCCGCCTCACGGACAATACCAAGGGCAAGATCACCGCTGAGGCCTATGAAGAATGGATGAAAAAGGAGCTGAAGGCTAACACGCCCTATGATCAGCTGGTCAAAAAGCTGCTCACCACCGAAGGCGGTGCCTGGGACAGTGGCAGCATTGGCTTTTACCAGCGGGATGAAAACAAGCTGGATCATCTGGCCTACACCGTGCAGGTCTTCTTGGGCACCAGCATCGTCTGTGCGCAATGCCATAATCATCCCTTCGATAAATGGACGCAGATGGACTATTACAGCATGGCCGCTTTCACTTATGGCATGGATACCAAGGGTGATGGTGCTTATCAAATCAAGATTCCCAAGAAGCCCGAAGGTGGTAGAAAGATTCCTGAGTTTCTGGCCAAGATGAACCCGAAAGAGCGCAAGGCCTACATGAAGGATCATCCAGAAGAGATCGCAAAATTGAAGGAAGAGGCCAAGAAGCCATCTGCTTCAGCCGAAGATATGCAGCAGGTGCGCAAAGCCTTGAGTGATGTCATGAAGCCACTCAGATATACATCAGTCACCAACAATGACGGTAAGCTGCCAAGGCTGCCAGATGATTACAAATACGACGACGGCAAGGCGGGTCAAACCATTGAGGCCCGCGCCATCTTTGGCCATGATGCCAAGCCAAAGGAAGGTCAGACTCGCGTCGAGGCTTTTGCCGAATGGATGGCCAATCCAGAGAATCCACGGTTTACCACCGTCATCGCCAACCGCATGTGGAAAAAGGTTTTTGGCCTCGGCCTCATCGAGCCAGTGGATGAAATGACCGACTCGACTGTGCCATCAAATCCTGCGCTGATGGAATACCTCTCTCAGCTCATGATTGAAAAGCAGTATTCGCTGAAGTCCTTCCTCCGTGTGCTCTATAATACCGACACCTACCAGCGCGCTTCAGGCACGCAGGAGATCGCTCTCGGTGAGATCTCTCACTTCACCGGACCTATGCTGCGCCGCATGAGCGCCGAGCAGGTTTGGGACAGTTTTATCACTCTCACCAAAGGCAACCTGGATGGTGCCGTGGATGATGAAAATCAGCGCTTGCATCAGTACCTGGACGATCTCTCGCTTTTCCTCAGCACCATGAAAGAGAAAGGCCCAGAAGGCATCGTCGCTGCGGCTAAGGAAGGCATGGCTCAGAGAAAAGCCAATGATCAGAAGCTGGACGAGCTCCGTGCCAAAATGGCTGAAGAAAAAGAGAAGGGAACTGCCTCAGTCTCAGATGCTAAAATGTTAGCCAACGCAGCCAACAAACTGCGCCGTGATACGACCAATGATCTGTTGGAAAACCTCGTCGGTGAAGAGCGTGCCGATGCCCTGATTAAGGGCTACAATCCGCAAAAGCAACAAGGTATGAAGCGACCTCAAATCGATAAAGCCGCCCTGATGAGTATGACTAAAGAGCAGCGTAAGGACATGCAGAAAAATGCAGCAGCCAGCAACATGGTGGCTGCTCGTGCGTCTGAGTTGCCAAGCCCAGCTCGGCCAGGTCACATCCTCCGCACCTTTGGTCAGAGCGACCGCGAAGTGATCGACAATGCCAATGAAGATGCCTCGGTGCCGCAAGCTCTCACGCTGCTTAATGGGCCGATTGTGGATGGTCTCACCAGCCCAATGTCACTGCTCAGTCAGCATCTTGCCAAGGCGGGTCAGCCCAGCCAAAAAGTAGCGCTCCTCTATGAAGCGCTGCTCAGCCGCCGACCCACCCACCAAGAAAGCGCCACGCTTGACTCCGTTCTTCACGAGCGTGGCAATCAAGCCATCCCAGACATCACTCACGCCTTGATCACTGGTAGTCAGTTTCTCTTCATTCAGTAAGGTTCCATTCTTTCTGTTCATCCTGAAATCTTGTTAATCCTCTAAAGAAAGCGCCGCCCACCATGAAAAATCTTCTCCGCTCTAATGACGAACCTTCCCGTCGCGACTTCGTGCTCGGCATTGCCAAAACCTGTTTGGGTGTATCTGTGCTACCCATGCTCAATGGTCAGGCCAAAGCGGCGTTTGAAGGTAGTTCCAAAGCCAAACAAGTCCCGACTGCGCGCAACGTCATTTATTTGTACATGTCTGGCGGTATGACCCATTTGGATACCTTTGGCTGCGTGCCTGGGGCAGACACCATGGGTGATACCAAATGCATCCCCACCAGTGCCGATGGGGTGCAAATTGGCGAAGGCCTGCCCACCGTGGCAAAGCACATGCATCATGGCGTCATTATCAACAGCATGACCAGCACCCAGGGTGCCCATGAGCAGGGGAACTACTACCAGCACACCGGTTACACCATGCGCGGTGCCACACGCCATCCGACCATGGGGGCGTGGCTTCAGAAATTTCAGGGCAAAGGCAATCCTGATCTACCAGGAACCGTTGTCATCTCAGGAGACAGCAAGCATCCCGGCGGTGGCTTCTTTGAGGCCAGTTTTCAGCCGCTCGTTTTGAACAATCCCAGCACTGGCCTGCAATTCAGCAAGCGTCTGGGAACTCTCGGTGAATCCGACTTTGATTATCGTCTCGGGCTTTCAGCCAAGCTGAATGCAGGCTTTGAAAACACCTACAAACACAGTGCTGTCCGTGCTTATTCAGACGTCTATAAGGATGCCGTCAAAGTGATGAAGAGTGCCGATCTCACCGCCTTTGATCTCAATCAAGAATCCGATGAACTGCAAACCGAATACGGCGCCACCAACTTCGGTCAAGGTTGCCTACTAGCCCGCAGGTTAGTCGAGCATGGCGTCCGATTTGTGGAAGTCAGCCTCGGCGGCTGGGACATGCACAACGATATCTACGCCCGCCTGCCAGAAAAGATCGCTGAGCTGGATAAAGCTCTCGGTGCCTTGCTGGCAGATCTAGAGCGCCGTGGCCTGCTCAAAGACACCCTCGTCGTGCTGACATCTGAGTTTGGCCGCACACCGAAGATCAATCAAAATTCAGGTCGTGACCATTACCCAAAAGCCTTCAGCTCCACCCTCTGGGGCGGCGGCATTCAGGGCGGTCAGATTTACGGCAAGACCGACAAAGGGATCGAAGTCACCGAGAACAAAGTCAACGTCCCCGACCTGAACGCCACCATCGGCTACGCTCTCGGCCTGCCGCTAGATCAGGTCCTCTTTTCCTCCACCAAGCGCCCCTTCACCGTTGCTGACAAAGGCCAGCCGCTGACGAGCTTGTTTGGGTGAGATGGTTTCAGGTTAAGAAACTAGGTCGCTATTTAATTCAATAGCTTGATCAGGTTTTGTTTGTTCATTAGCAACGCTCCTTCTTGCAGGTTTCCACATGGCTGACGTGGAGGGTTTGGCTTATTCACTGATGCAGAGAGTTTTTTTAACCGCTAATAGACGCTGATGAACGCTAATTCCAGAACTGGAAAACATAGCCTCTGTCGGCTTGTATTAGCGTCTTTGAGCGACCATTAGCGGTTTGTAAAAGGATCCTATTTATGAACTAACGACGGCAATGCCATTTAATGATTTTAAGGGGATTCTGCTTTTGTATGACGACAAAATATAAGGCATGCGTTTCAAACAGATGGCCTCCAGCGACTACACTGCATTGTTTAAAGATTATAGATCCTTTGCGGCAGACGTTAAACACCTTAAATATTCAGTATGTTCTACTCTTATGCATGGAAAGGTTATGGTCTGTTTGTCATCATCATCGGAATATTTTGGTTCTTCACCCTGAGTTTAGTGATGTCGCTCGTTTATGGAGTTAGTCAGGTTAAAGGCCATGAGGATGCCATTCTATTTACAACCAGTTTTTTTGCTGCTGTGACAACGTGGTGCGTTGGTAAAATGCTCAATCGTTCATTTGTTACAATCACCAAGGATGGTATCAAACGAACTGAACGCCGATACGCTGTCAATCATTCCTTGTATGGCATTCCCTTCGAGTATTGGTCGCTCGTTTGGGTAGCACTCTCCTTGTGGAAAGCATATAAAACCTACGGTCATCTCATCGTCTGAAAAACTCATTCCACCTTCCTGTTTACTTCAATCCATTCTTTGCAGCAAAGGGATCCCAGGTGGAGGCGCGATGCCACTCATGCTCGATCGTGTCGGCCATGCTTTCAGCAGTCTGAAGCCCAAAGAGACAATCCACGACGTGCAGGGTCATATCGATCCCTGCCGAGACACCTGATGAGGTGACGATGTTCCCGTCATCGACCCAGCGGGCTTG
Organism: Verrucomicrobiota bacterium; assembly: GCA_026397605.1. GTDB lineage: Bacteria > Verrucomicrobiota > Verrucomicrobiia > Verrucomicrobiales > Verrucomicrobiaceae > Prosthecobacter. The sequence goes on from JAPLUM010000033.1 coordinate 7,599, forward strand.
TGGTATCCATTTCACCTTGGGGCCAGGTTTGGTGGCCATTTTCCAGTAGGCTTTATTGGTCGTGGCTGGGCGACCGTCCAGCAGGCCTGCGGCAGCGAGAATGGAGGCTCCATTGCAAACGGACATTGTGATCTCTGCCTGGGCGGAGCGCTCGCGCAACCAGTTCAGGATTTCAGGATCTTTGAGTGCTTTCACAGCGCCCATACCACCAGGCACGAGCAGCAGATCTAGTTTTGGGCAATCGGCCATCGATCTCTGGGCAACGATGGCCACACCTTGAGTGGTCATGACGGGGCCAGCCGATTTAGCTACGGTGATGAGTTTAACTTTTGAATCCAGATTCCCCCAGATCTCCATGGGGCCGCAAGCATCTAGCATTTCAAAGCCAGGAAAGAGCAGCACGCCAAGTGTTCGTGGCGTTTCCTCTGCAAGGGTGGGGGCTTGGTAAAAAAAATAACAAAGACAGAGAGCGAGGATAAATTTCATGAAGGCTCCCCTGAGTGACACCTAGTTTAGTGCCATATTACATCACCTGAAGAGCGCCCCGAGCTTTTTCCCGAGTAGCAGACTGGCACCCACGATGGTGATGGTGAGGAAGATCATGGCCCAGACGCCGATGGCAGAGGCGATCTGCGGGCCGTTGCCTAGAGACATGATCAGTGAGTAGATGGCCTTGGTGATCGGGAAATGGGCGGCTTGTTTAGAGAGGATCATCGAGTCGGGCTGACCTGCTGAAAGCCCGCTGAGGCTGAGCGCACCACATACGGCAAGCGCCGCACGGCGTAGGCGATGACGAGAATTAAGAGTGGGTCTTCGCCAAGAATGAGCCAATCGAAGGCCTGTCCTGGTCGAGTCATGGCCAGATATCCAAAGGCAATCACCACCCCAGGGACCGCCAGTGGCAGCATGGCCATCATGTCTAGAATCTGCCTACCCCAGAGTCGCGTCCGCACATTCACATAAGCCACACCTGTGCCCAGAGTTAAGGCCACCACGAGAGCAATGCCTGAATACTTCAGACTGTTGGTGATGGAGCTCAGCGTCAGTTCATGTCCCAGCGCTGTTTGATAATGATTCAGGGTGAAGTCATGGGGGATGACTGTGCCATACCAATCCTTTGCAAAGCTCAGCAGAATGACACCCAGATGGGGAATCACTGCTAGGAACGTGATTAGCGCAAAGAAGCCGGTGCAGCACCAGCCCGGCAGTGGGTGCAAAAGGATCGTCTCCCGTGCCATCGTGGCTCTGCCGCCGCCCGATGCATTGCTGCCACCAAACAACGTCTTACTTAGCAGATAGATCAGCGTGCTGAAGGCCAGCATGACGACGACCAGCGCGTAAGGGAAGGGATTGTCGCTGAGGTCATTCAGCGAGCGAAAAATCTGCACCGCCGTCACGCGCTCGAAATCAAAGACCAGCGGGACACCTAGCTCCGTGAAAGCCCAAATGAAGACGAGTGTGCCACCCGCAAAGATGCCGGGCATGATCATCGGGAATGTGATCCGCCAAAAGCGCCGCCAAGCAGGGCAGCCAAGGTTTGCGGCAGCCTCCTCCAAGGCAGGATCGAGATTGGCCAAAGACGCCGCCACATTGAGATAAAGAATCGGATAAAGATGCAGCGCCTCCATGATCACAATGCCCGGCATTTGACCTTCCCCAAGCCAATCAACCGGGTGTTCACGGCTCATGAGGCCCAGATTCATCAGCAGTGCATTCAGCGCGCCAGCCTGTCCCAACATGGCCTTGATCCCAATCGCCCCGACAAACGGCGGCAGCACCATGGGAGTCAGAACCAAACTATTGAGCAGTGTCTTACCTGGGAATTCGTAGCGCACAAAAAGCACGGCCAGCGGCAGCGCGATGACCAGACAAACCAACGTGGACCAGATGGCGATGCTGAATGAATTCAGCAAGCCTTCGCGATAAAGCTGATTTTGAAACACCTCAGCGATGAAATCCAGTGTGAAGCGATGATCCGGCGTTTCAAAAGCTACCTTCACCGTCGTCCAGATCGGGAAGACAAAAAAGCAGCCAAAAAACACTGTCATCACGGCAAAGATGAAATAGGACAATGTGCGCGACATGGGAGGCCAGACTTTGTCACCGATGAATCCAAAATGGCAATCACTTATGACGCGAATGCTCACGTTGTTCAGTTGGGCCTCTTGCAAAACCTCGCATTCTGGTCTCGCGTGCGGGACGCCTACACTGCTCGTAGGCTCGTTCGCCAGAACGAGAAGGACGTGGGTTTTGCAAGCAGCTCAGTATTCAAAGGAGGTTTCAGATCTGTTGATTCTATCGCATGGGTTTCTTCTAGTTTCGGAGAGTAAGCCCGGCCTTTGCACCGTCTCTTGCATGTGAGTCCAGCCGTGGTTGATTGAGCCCTCCATGAAGAATGATCCCACAGTGCCAAGCGACGCGCGTTTTGAGACGCGTGCCATCCATGTCGGTCAGGACTACCGCAGCGAGACCGGCGCGGTGATCCCACCGATTTACATGTCATCCACCTTTGAGACGGGGAACCCAGGTAATTTTGATTACACCCGCAGTGGCAGCCCAAACTTCCGCAATCTCCAGGCCACACTCGCCAGTCTGGAAAATGCGCAACATTGCACCGTCTTTGCCAGTGGCGTCTCAGCCATTACAGCCATTGCTTTTGGGCTAAAGGCCGGTGATACCATCATCTCCGAGCAGAACATCTACGGCTGCACCTATCGCCTGTTTGAGCGAGTGCTGCGGAAGTTTGATGTGCATATCAAATACGTCAATCTCGCCAATCCAGCGAATTACTCGCTCATCTCCCAGATTAAGCCTGCGCTCGTATGGCTAGAGTCGCCGACCAATCCACTGCTAAAAATCCTGGATATCAAAGCTATCTCTGACGTGGCTCACAGCGTTGGTAGCAATGTGGTTGTGGACAATACTTTTGCCTCCAGCATGCTCCAGCAGCCGTTGGATCTGGGCGCTGATTTGTCTCTGCTGAGCACGACGAAATACACCAATGGTCACTCGGATGCTCTTGGTGGCGCTGTTTGCTCCAACTCGGATGAGTGGCAGGAAAAGATGATCTTTGCCCAAAAGGCACTGGGTTTGCAGCCGAGTCCTTTTGATTCCTGGCTGACGTCTCGCGGTGTGAAAACGGAGGCTCTGCGCATGGAGCGGCATAATGCGAATGCGCTCACTTTGGCTCAGCGTCTAGAGGCTCGTAAAGGAGTGAAGAGTGTGCGCTATCCCTTCCTGCCGAGCCATCCGCAGTATGAGCTGGCGCGGAAGCAGATGAGCGGTGGCAGTGGCATGTTGCTGGCTGATTTTGGCCATACTCAGGAACAGGCGTTGGCTTTTATTCGTCGATTGCATCTGTTTACACAGGCAGAAAGTCTGGGTGGCATCGAATCGCTCGTCTGTCATCCGGCCACGATGACTCATGCGTCTATCCCGAAAGAGATCCGTGAAGAAGCTGGTGTCACAGATGGTCTCATCCGCTTCTCGGTCGGGATCGAGCATGTGGAGGATCTGTGGGCAGACATCGAACAAGCCCTTAATGCCAAGTCTTGAGCATGTCTGATCTATTGAAACAGCCACTTTGGGAAGCTGATAGTCTGGGTAGTCCGCTGCCAGACGATGAATATGGCGTTAGTGTGAGTCTGCC
>JAPLUM010000801.1 GCA_026397605.1 Verrucomicrobiota bacterium
GGGAAAGACGAAGTCAAAGACATCATGGAAGCGCTGTGGAGTGGCCAAGCCACCAGCCTCCCAGATAAACCCACCATCCGCCGCTGGGCTGAGGAAACTGGAGCCTACGACAAATCCACCCTCATGCTGGAAACCTACAAAGAGGCCGCTATCCGCAGCCTTCAAGAGGTGGAGCTACCCAATCTCAAAGGCCTGCTACGCCGCGTCATCGGCAAGATCTTCAATGAACTAGAGATCAAAGGCTGGTGCCGCGAGTTCGAACAGAAGAACCTGAATCCAGAGCTCCGTGAACAAGCAGCCAAAGCTGCCGAGCACCTCGTGGCCAAAGTGGCTTAGGCTTGGCTATTTCCTCAGCAGATCATCCAAGGCAGCCTGAGCCTGTTGCAAAACCTCGCTTTCTGGCCAATACCCCTATATTACGGCTCGTAGGCTCGTTCGCCAGAACGAGAAGGACGTAGGCTCTGTAAGCCTAAAATCCTGTTTCAAGTTTCAGGTTTCTAGTTTCATGACATAAAAACCAACGCCTTGCGACTGTAACACCCCACACTTTTTGAATGAGCCAACATAGCGCTGTAAAGTCCTGATTGAGAGAACTTGGAACGCGTAACTAGAAACTTGAAACTCGGATTTAGGACAAGTAGCTCAGCCCAAAAACCGAGTTTCTGGTTTAGCGAACACCACGATTCTGCCATGCCTGGCGGTACGTGTAGGCTACTGCCATAATGCCGATGCCAAGGAGGACAGATCTCGAAACTTCAGAAACGCCTGATGGATCCGCCATGATTTGGCCGAGAACCATTGGATCTTGATCACCCACGCCAGCCATCGCGTGCATCGAGAGCGCGGCAATCGCGGATGAAGTGAGCCAGTAAAGGGTTGAACGCATATTTTTTGAAATTGGGATCGTCAATAAATCAAAAACAGACCTTCCCGACAAGATAAAAGTCGAATTCGAAAAAAATAGAATGTTGAAGCTCAGGTCTGTTCAGGTTCCAAGAAGGGCGCAAAAGTCTAAATAGGCTGGTTTGATATAGCGACAAGTAGCTAGGTAGATTCTAACTGGGTCTTGGCCAGAATTCAAAAATCGAGATGGAACTGTCTTTTGACACCGGCAGGCATCGCCTCCAGAGTCCGCGCCCGTTTCTGCCCTCGTTAGATGTTTGACCTCCTCACCACCGATTCGCATTCCTCCGCACGCCGCGGACGATTGACGACGCCGCATGGGGTGATCGAGACGCCAGTCTTTATGCCTGTGGGCACACAGGGCACAGTGAAGGCCATGCATCCAGATGAGCTGCGCTCTCTGAATTCGCAGATCATTTTGGGAAACACCTATCACCTCTGGGTACGACCCGGCATGGACATCATTCGTGAGGCAGGAGGCCTGCACTCCTTCATGAACTGGGATCGGCCCATCCTCACGGACAGCGGCGGCTTCCAGGTTTTCTCTTTGGCCAAGCTGCGTAAGATTAAAGAGGAAGGCTGCTACTTTCAAAATCACGTCGATGGCACGCCGATGTTTCTCGGGCCAGAGACTGCCATGGAGATCCAGGCCACACTGGGTAGCGACATCGCCATGCTCTTTGATGAATGCACACCCTGGCCCTGCACGCATGACGAGGCCAAGAAAAGCATGGAGCTCACCCTGCGCTGGGCGCAGCGCTGCCGTGAGTGGGTGGATCAAAATCAGCCGCAAACCGGTGGCGCCGCTCAGCTGCACTTCCCCATCGTCCAAGGCAGCACCTTTCAGGACCTGCGTGAGCGCTGCGCACGCGAGCTAGTGGCCATGGACTTTCCAGGTTATGCTGTAGGCGGACTCAGTGTCGGCGAGCCTGAGGAGGACATGATGCGCATTGCTGATTGGACCTGTCCCATCTTACCGGAAAATAAACCACGCTATGCCATGGGTCTGGGAACACCGCCCCAGATCGTGGATCTGATCGCCCGTGGGATCGACATGTTTGACTGCGTGATCCCGACCCGGCTAGCTCGAAATGGCACCGCTTTTACCCATGAAGGGCTCATGAATCTGCGGAATGCGCAGTATGCCAAAGACTTCCGCCCCATCGCCGAAGACACCCATCCGATGTGTCAGGGCTTTTCCCGAGCCTACATCCGCCATCTCGTAAACACGCAAGAGGTGTTGGGTTTAAGGTTGATTTCCCTTCATAATCTGCATTTCTACGCGTCCCTAACGTCCAGGGCACGTTTAGCGATCGAACAAGGTTGCTTTGCCGAATTCCGGGCAGAGGTCATTGCCCGCTATAAGTCCCGTCCAGAAACCCCCGAATCATGATGCTTTATTCTTTCTCTCACACCCTCGCACAAGCCGCAGCTCCAGCTGGTGGAGCCCCTCCAGCGGGCCTTGGCAATCCACTTTGGTTCATGGGTCTCATGTTCGTGATGATGTACTTCCTCATGATCCGCCCGCAGCGCCAGCGCCAGAAAGAGCTCGAAAAACTGATCAGCAGCGTGAAGGTCGGCGACCATGTCATCATGAATGGTGGAGAGCACGGCATCATCACTAGTGTGAAAGAAAAGACCGTTATGCTCAAAGTGGCGGACAATACCAAGATCGAGTATGAGCGCAGCGCCATCAGCTCAGTTAGCAAAAAATCTGATGTCGTCGAAGCTGCAACTGCCTAAACTCCGCGACCGAAAAAGCTTCTCTTGATGCCGCACTTGTGGTGAAGATTCGCCACCCCCTTTAAAACTTTCCAAAAAACCAACCCTACCTCATGTCACCTATCGTCACCTTCCTGATCGGCTCAGCCATCCTGCTGATGCTTCTGTTTTACATCGGCACCGTGGTGCATAGCAGCAAGCGCCTCATCGGCACAGGCCTCATTTTCCTGATGACCGCCTTTTCCGTGATCACCTACAAAAATATGGACATCCCTCTGGGGATAGACTTGAAGGGTGGCAGTGAGTTTGTCGTTCAATTGCAAAAAGGCAAAGCGGCCGATGGCACTCCGAAGTCAGTGACCTCCGAGTCCGTGCAGCAGGCTATCGGCATTCTAGAAAAGCGTCTCAATCCAGAAGGCACGAAGGATCTGACCATGCAGCCGCAGGGAGATGACCGCATCTTGGTGCAGATGCCAGGGGTCAAGGCCGAAGAATTTGCTGACGTGCGCACAAAAATCCAGCAAGTAGCGCACCTAGAGTTCCGCATCGTTCATGAAAGCAGCCAATCCAAGCTCTCTGAGATCAAAAGCAACGGCGGAATTAAAGAGCCAGGTTGGGAAGAGTTTAAATACAAAACCGAAAAGGACAAAGACGGCAAAGAGCTGCCGAATCGCGGCAGCGAGCTAGCCCGCAATCGCCCTGACATGGAGGGCAAATATGTCGCCAGCGCCTTTGCCAATACCGACGCTGAAGGCTGGAAGGTTTACCTCAATCTTGATAGCGAAGGTTCCAAGCTTTTCGATGACATCGCCTCCGTCAACAAAGGCCGCCAATTAGCCATCATTGTGGACGGTGAAATCATCTCCGCACCAACTCTGCAGACTGACCGCTTCGGCGGCACAGCCGTGATCTCGGGCAACTTCAACCAACAAAGTGCCCTCCAACTATCTACCCTCCTGGAAAACCCGCTGGAAAACCCAATGAAAATCCTTTCGGAAAGCTCCGTGTCGGCTTCCTATGGTGAGTCCTCCATCAATCAGGGTAAATGGGTCGGCCTCGCTGGTCTAGCCATGACGACTCTCTTCATGCTTGCCATCTATCGCTTGGCCGGTCTCATCGCCATCGTCGGTTTGGTGATCAACTTGGCCATCCTCTTCGGTGGCATGGCGCTCTTCCAGTTCACCCTGACCATGCCTGGTATCGCAGGTATCGTGCTCACCATCGGTATGGCGGTGGATGCGAACGTGCTGATCTATGAGCGTTTGCGTGAGGAAATGGAAGCTGGCCGCACGCTCGCTAGCGCTTTGGAAGCCGCCTATGACAAAGCCTTCTCAGCCATTGCTGATTCTAACATCACGACGCTGATTTCAGCCATTATCCTCTTCGTCATCTCAGGTGGTTTGGTGAA
>JAPLUM010000666.1 GCA_026397605.1 Verrucomicrobiota bacterium
TCATGATAGCCCCCATCCATGTGCATCGCCACTCCATCAAGGCTCAGCACCTCCATCATGCCGCCACCTGTGGAGATGGCGATGAGTGAATGCGTTTCGCTTTTGTTTTGCAGCGTGAGCCGATACGTATTGGGATGCGGATCACCGACATCGACGGTTTCGATGCGGAGCTTGATCCCGGCATCTGAGAGGGCTTTTGCCGAGTTTGGCAGCCTCTCATCATCCGCTTCCCAGCCAAGCAGGCCGCCAAAGAGGCCCATGTCGCTCCCCTGGCTGTCGTGAGTGGTCGGTAGCGATCCTTCCCGATCAAATTCCACCAGCACCTCAGTGATCTCACCATCCATCAAGTCCCGAGCGAGACGCCCGATGCGCAGGGCCGCCGCGCAGTGAGAGCTGGACGGTCCGCGCATCACGGGGCCGATGACGTCATTAAAAATGGAAACGGGTGTCATGAGCGGCGGCGTTTGAAGTTTGAATCAATGGGTCTGTTTAATCGGATTTCCATTTTAACGGTAAGCGGAAGCAGGTTTCGGCATCACGCCGACCTTCTCGTAGTTGAAGCCGCTCGCCAGAGGCTCGTAGCTGCCGACGATGTCCACGTTGAGCTTTGCAGTGATGGCGCTCTCCATGCCCATGCCCCAATAGACGGCGTTGATGATGAGACGGCGCAGACCGGCGTTTTTCAGGTCGGTGCCACTGCCCATGGTGGAGTGAAAAACGCGGGCACTTTGGCCGCTGCTGGTCTTCCAGGTTTTGAACCAAGCTACGGGTAGTGGCTCCAGCTTCGGATTCGGCGGATCGCTTGGCTGGCGGCCCATGAGCGGCTGGCCCCAGACGAGGGACGTGCAGTCGGAGGGCAGGCTGGTGCCTTCGACCATGATGGCCCATGAAGGCACCGCCGAGCACGTCCTCGCCCCATCGCACCTGCTTTCCACCAATCTTATAGGGCAAAGGTCCTCGAAAGCCGTGGTTCCCGGTCCGCAGGGCGATAAAAGGTTTGCCCGAATCCACATACTTCACGATGAGTTCTTGCTCGTTCATCGGTAGCGTGAGCAGTCGGGGGAAGAAGATGACGAGGTCAGCGGAAGCGAGATGTTCGAGGCCTGGAATGTGATGCTGCATGAACTCGCTCTCCTTTCCCTTTTCAGGATAAACCGGCATCGTGGGATCAACCTCTCCCTTCTCATTCACACCAAAGAGCACCGTGCAATCAAAGCCGTGGTGTGTGCTCAGGATCTTGGCCATCATCGGCATCGATTGCTCGCTGCGGTATTCCTGATCGGCGGCGATGAGCACCACATGCTTTCCTTTGCCCGGACCTTCACCACCTGAATAAGTCAGCCACTGCGAGCCATCGGGCACAGGATGTGCGTAAGCCTGACTGCAAAAAATGAGTGCGAATAAGAGGCGCAGCATGGGGTCAGTCGTGTGGAATCTCATTCACTGTGTAGTAGGCCTTCCGGTGCAGCAGCGGCTCATTTTCCTGCGATGTGAGTTTGCTGAAATCGAAATCGTGGATGTGGTCTTCAGTAATTTTTTCGAGGCGCAACATCACGCTCAGACCATCGGCAGAAGGCGTGGCGCTGAGGATCTTCGGGGAAGTGTGATCCACTTCCGGGCTGCCGTAAGCGCCATGATAAATATGTGTGTAGGTGGTGAGCGAGTAGTTTCCCGGCTTCGCGGCGGTGTCGGTATTCACAGGCTTGGTGAAGGTGATGAGGAAGCCGTCTTTGCGAATATTGATCTCCTTCACCTCGAAAGGGGTAAGGCCCGACCAATCAAGCCGCTGCAGCGCAAAGGGCTCTGTGCCGCGCACGGGCCACTGGCGGCTGGTGGTGAAGCCGCCCACGATGAGTTGGCCGCGTGGGGAGAACTCCACATTCATGATGCCCGTGGCGAGTCCTTCACGGAAGGGATAACACGCGCCCTGCCACACGCCGTTCACCTGCTCGGTCGTCACACGTAGGATGACGGTGAGGCTGTAGTCGCCCAGAAAAAGCTGACCATCGAAGGGGCCAAACTTGCCGCCCGTTTGGGCCAAGCGGAATCCAGAAATGCTGCGGCCCATTTTGATATACGGAAAGCGCACCGCAGGCGGCACCAGTTCCTTCACACGGCGTTTTTCCACAGCCATGCGGGAGTCGCTGTTCGGCTTCACAGGCTCCTTCATGTCGGGCGTGAAGGCATACCAATTGTAGCTCGCAGGATGACCGAGGAACGCTCCTTCTTTGAGATGCTTCAGCGAGCAGCAGCCATTCCACGGCCCCTGACTCTCGATGGCAAACATCGCGCCCTGCGCGTTCGCCGCCACACCGCCCGGACTGCGCAATCCGCTGCACACAGGAATCATTTTTCCTGCTGGCGTGACCTTCACGGCCCAACCGCGAAAGAGATTATGCGATTCATACGAAGCACTCAGTCCGAGCGCGACCCAGAGATTGCCCTCTGGATCGAGCTTCGAGGCAAAGGCGAACTCGTGCTGCTCGGCGTAACCCCAATTGCTCGTGAGCGTGTCGTAGCGGTCGGCCACTTCATCCCCATTGGTGTCAGAGATTCGTGTGACCTCGCCCCACGTCGTCGCCAGCATCGCGCCGTCGCGCCAAGCGAGCGAAAAAACTTCGTCCTGTCCTGTGGCGAACAAATGAAACTGCGGCTGCGGTGGTGAATCGAGCGCGCCTTTCACGAAGTAGATGTCACCACGCCGCGTGCCAACCGCAAGCCGGCCATCCGGCAGAAACTCCAAACCACCAGGTCGCATCGGCACCGTGGAGGGAATCGGGATCGTGGTGATCGGATAATACTTCGCCTCCTCCGCAACCGTGCCCCACATTTCGCCAAGATCTTCAGCGGCATGAGAGGATGACAAAACCAAGGCCACCCCCAAGAGGAGTTGTCCCATCATTTGGCCTTTTAAGAACGCGTTCATGTTGCTGCTGGGTCCATCGGACACGAAGAACTCCTCAGTCATCTTGACGCTCTCAAGCTTCCTCGTCTAGCCTGATCTATTCATGAAAGTCGTGGCGAGACGCCGCGAAAGCCGACAGTGGCAAGGCGGGCGCAGTTTTGAAAGGGG
>JAPLUM010000154.1 GCA_026397605.1 Verrucomicrobiota bacterium
CGCATCCAGACCTGCCCAGATCCGAGGCTGCCATAGCTTGTCGGTGAGCGTGCTCCGCCCGTGGACCTAATACAGAAGCAGTGGTAATCTTGCCAGTCGTAACCAGCCGCTCGTGCGGCTTCCTTGGCGTGCGTCATTTCAGCATTCAGGCCATCCACTTCCTTGATGAAACCACTGGTCGTGTCTTTGCCTCTGTACCAAGCTTGGTTTCTGGGTAGTTTGACCGGCGGAGTGACCGTGGCCACTAGGGTGAGGCGACCGTAGGACTGGGTTTGATAGAAATCTGCCGTCTGACGCAGGCCGTCCATCATGACCGCTTCCGTCGCGGGAGTCTGGCTTTGATCGGCAAAAATAGCCGGCACATAAAGCACCTTCACCACGCCCACTGAGGGGACGGAGGCGGAGGGCATCGCTCCTGTAAAGCTTTGCGCGCCGCCAGTGCCAGCCTCGCCTAGGATCAATCCGTTTTCATAAGCTCTGATATGCGCGCCATCACAAAGAAAGATGACTTCATCTCCAGTTTCTATGGCTGTAACAGTCTCCGCTACGGGTGTGGGTGGCGGCATGTCGCGGTCGGTATTTTTTCCTGAAACAGGACAGACTTCTATCTGTTTCTTCCCTACAGGCGGGATCTCGCCTGGCTCTAGCCTGCGTACTCGTGATTCGCTAAGAGCCAGCTCACCTTCCATGGCTACGCCGATCACATGCACGTCTGATTTGGAGCGGTAATCAAACTCTCGCTGCCCATAGACATAGGTTCCATAGGTCTTACCTGATTGTGTCTCAACGTAGCGGAGAAAGGCTTTGTCACCATTTTCCTTCGACTCAGGTCCCGCCACATAGACCCGCAATTCACCACGATCTGCCACTCGTTCTTCTAATTCAGCCACGATCTCCGCAGGCAGTTTTTGCCTCACCACCATTGGTACGGCTTCTGCCAGGGCCTTGCGCGGGTCACTTTGAATGATCTGAGTGAAAGTCGGCCGGCGTGCTTTGGCTAGTTTGACACCTTCTTCTAATAGAGCGGCTCTTTCAGCGTCCACCGCCGCTAGATAGCTCTGGCTCCAACTATCAAATCGTGCCATGGGGTCGGCCACCGAAGGCTCGCTAGCTGGACTTTTCGTTTGTTCACTGAATGGCTTCTTTACCAGAGGCGACGGGACCACAGGTGCAGCTTGGCTCTTTGCTTTGGATGCTTGCGTTAAAGCCTTCTGGCTAGGCTTAGACAAGTAATAACCGACAGAGCAAGCTCCGGCAATGAGGACGAGGATCCCGAGTGTGGTTTTGAGACGCATAGGTTGGTGGTTGGTGATACCACTGAGACGATCTCAAAATCAGCCCGTTAGGGAAAGATTTATTTTTTGGCTGAATCTGCCGTTTTGACTCGGAAAAAGCACCAAGAGCCCAGCGATCAGTCACCTAAATGTACAATTCCACGCTCAATGGCTATGGCGACGGCGCTGGTGCGATCAAAGGCGTCTAGCTTGTCTAAAATGATGCTGATATGCAGGCGAATGGTCCCCATGCTGAGTTCTAACATGTCCACGATCTCTTTGGTGGAGTGGCCTTTGACCAGTAGGCGTAGGATTTCTATTTCGCGCGCGGTTAATGGGCGGCGTTGTTCACGAGCACGAATTTTTTCTGCAATTTCAGTTGGGAAGCAGTTGGCGCCTGTGGCGATTCGGCGGATGGCTCTTAGAACAGCTTCGCATTCTGAGGACTTGGTTAAGTAGCCTTTCGCGCCAGCACTGACGGCACGGTAGATGTCTTCTTCTCCGTCATAGATCGTCAGCATCAGCACACGGGCCTCAGGAAACTCGGCACGAATCAGTTCGAGTGTCTCCACACCTGATTGATCGGGCAGATGATAATCCATGATGACGACATCTGGTTGGTGCTGACGGTATAGCTCCACGG
>JAPLUM010000816.1 GCA_026397605.1 Verrucomicrobiota bacterium
CTCAGGCCATACTTGCGCAGATTCTCTTCAGGGATCTCGATAGCGATTTCTTCATTTCGCACGCCAGTGATGTCTGCATGGGAGATGCCTGGTAGAGAAGCTAGTTCGTCCCGCGTTTGCTCTCCGAGACGTTTCAGATCACGCTCTGCCATGTCTGCACTGAGGATGACGGTAATCACCGAGTGAAAGCTGTCGTCCAGCTGGATGATTGGCTTCTCTGCCAGCGCCGGGAAGTTTGGGATGGAGTCTAGGCGGATTTTCACATCCTCCAGCACGCGCCTTGGATCATCGTCTTCATTCACCTCGATGAAAACACTGCCGCCATTGCTGCCGGCGGTGCTGTTGACATGCTTGATGCCCCCGACTTGCTGGATGGCTTCTTCGATCTTTAAAACAATGGTCTCCTCGGTCTCCTCAGGTGATGAGGCGGGATAAGGCACTGTCACTGATACATAGCGGGAAGGCATGTCCTGAAACACCTCCAGCGGAATCTTGTCGTTGTAGAGTGTGTAAGCACCCGCAGTCATGACTGCAAGCATCAGCAGATTTGCAGCGACGTGATTGCGGGCGAACCAGGAGATCATCGGTGGAGTAAGAGAGTAAGAAGTGAGAAAGTAATTAGTATTTAGAATTCAGAACTGAGAACTAAACACTAATCACTAAATACTTCAGTCCTCTGCTTCCGTCACTCTTCCATACGCGCGAGATAGGTCAAAGAGCGATCTTCTCCTCTGCGAGCCACCACAATGATCTGCGCACGTTTTTCACCGACATAGCCTGTGCTAGTGATGCGGCGCAGGTCGTCATCACTGGTCAGGATGCCTTGCAGGGCCTGGGCACGCTCCCCCGTGAGGTTCAGCAGGCGATACGACTCGCCATCAGAGATGCGCTGATCGTCTTCCGTGCCGGGAATGCCATCGGCTCCATCACGGCGCTTGATGTAGTTTTCCACATCACTCTCAGAGGCACCAGTAATGGCAATGAGTGTTTCTTTAAAGGCTGTGCGTAGATCGATGGTGCCATCGCCATACACGGAGAAAAATTCCCGCCAGTCAGGCTTCAATCGGTCCACGACGCCCATGCCTCGGACGAGCAGCATCTCATCCACGCTGATGAAGCCGGTGTTTCGTGGCAGATCATAGACACCGAGTCCTTCGTAAAAGGGTTTCTCAGCGCCATTGCTGCGGGCATCTTCATCGCGGTCCACCCAATCGTTGAGAGATTCGCTAGCCACTGCCGCTTCATCGCTATTGAGTCCCCAGCGTTCAAAGAGTTCAGTCACCGCAGTGCGCAGTCGCTCGTCTGTGATGAGATTGATGGGGATGCGTGCTCCTTCATAATTGATCACGACATCAAAGCCGCTGTCTGTGCCGATCTTCTGTTTGAGGACCTTATCACCGCGTCGTGTGTCTGGGTGCAGGCCGACGGCCAGTCCGCTTTCTGCTAAATGCAGTGCCCGAAACTCGGCTGACGCTAATGCTGCCTCCTCGGCGCTGTAACGGATGTACTCCACCACTCCCATGACGGTGACTGACATGAGTAGCAGGGCCCAAATCATGATCATGAGTGCTGAGCCGCGTTTGGTGAAGGGGCTGCGGATCCCTGATAGAGAATCGGTGGTTCGGAGAAAATAGGACTTATAGGTCCTATGCGACCTATTGGAATATTGGGATGGAAAGAGAGTCATAGAATAAGATCATTAACGACCGCCACCAGGAGGTCCGCCGCCACCAGGAGGTCCACCGCCGCCAGGAGGTCCACCGCCGCCCCCAGGACGACCTCCTCCACCGCCCTGACCACCGCCGCCACCTTGCCCTTGACCGCCACCGCCCGCAGCAGGAGTAGCCGTCGTTCCATTCCCCTTCACCAGTAAAATCGTCGGCACGCTGTAAACCATGCGCAGTGGAGTGGTGCGGTCGCGCATGACGAGTTGGACCTCGATCAAATCAGGCCAAGCGTCGTCGCTCCATTCTTCGAGCCAAGTGTCATCGGCATCTTTGAAGAATCGCCATTTTAAATTCACGACATCTGGCAGCAGCGGCATCCAGTAGCGACCTTCAGCGTCTGGCGCGCTGAGTCCGGTGGTTTCCTGTCGTTGCGCCATGCCGTTGGCATCGGTTTGTGGGATCAGATCTTCCCGCGAAAGGCAGAGATAAGATATCAGGGCATTATAGGTATCGGTTGCACCATTTGGATCTGGGCGCAGACCCAGAATGGTGTCTTGGTAGCTGATCGGATTGATGCCAAAGCCAAAGCAGTTGGGTGATCCACTGATCGTCAGTTCTTGGCCTAAACCAGGTGAATTCGGATCTAGCAAGGCCAACTCCAGCGTCGCTGTGCTTGGCAAAGTAGTGAAGGTTTTCCGGCAAAGATCCAGGAAGCGATTGATGGCATCATTTTCACGCTGGATCTGCTCGATCTGCGCTGCGCCCTTAACGCTCCCTTGAATGATGGAGAAAAGCGTCCCAGTGATCATCCCCAAGATCGTCAGTGCGATGACGACTTCCATCAAAGTGAACGCAGGAAAGTGGCACAGGTTTGTAACCTGTGAGCGGAGTCTCCTCGGGTGCTTCGACTCACTTGGTGGTTGGTTTGTAAACATAAACATCCACGCTTTCCTCCCGTTGTTCGTTGCCGACGGCGTAGCTGGCGGCGATTTTTAAATTGTAGAGATCCGTCATGGTGTTGCCATTTGTCATCGTCAGAGAGACGGGCTCTGCGGTGCTGCTGTAGGTGACGCCGGTGGCGGCGTCGGTAATACTGGCGCGCATTTCATTCAGGGGCTTTCGGCGGATCTCTTCCAAAAAGGATCTCATGCCAATACGCACGCGCTGATCCTTGTTTAGGATATTGGCCACCTCCATGGAGCTGTTCAGGGTGCGTGCTAGGCCCAGCACGCCAATGGAAAAAATGGATAGAGCAATGATGAGCTCCAGCAGGATGTAACCACGGCGGCGAGGTCTCTGAGTGATGATCTTCATTTAAGATCGATCACCTCCCGTGTGATGTCTGCGGTGAGGGCGCCGAACTCCACGTCAAAGGTGGCGCTTTGTCGATCTAAATGCAGCTTCAGTGGCACACAGATGCCAGTCGGCTGAAAGACCCAGAGCTTGACCAATTCTCCAGTGACAGGCGTCTCTGCTGTATCACTCCAGAACTTCAGTGTGTATTGCACGTCCTGCGGCAGATCGTAGTGCTCTTCCCAGTTGTCATCCAGCTTGGGCGCAGTCGGAGCCATGGGCAGAGCGGTCTTCGGTGCCTCACCTGCGCCTGCATCAAGATCAGAGTCACTGTCGTCGGCATTCGGATTCAGGCGGCGCGATCCCGTCTCGTCTTCAGATAAAAAAGTGGTCAGCTCAGTGAGCTGGAAGTAGGGGCTGAAATAGCGAGAAGCCACAAATCCACCCTGATAAAAAGCCACCTGATAGGGGCGCTTCTCGCGCATCGCTCGGATGCGTGTTTCCTTGGCCAGCCTCACTAGCTCAATGATCGGCTCCCTCGCCAACTGCTCCTCCCGAAGCCCTCGGAACATCGGCACGGCCCCTGCGGCGATGACGATGATGATGGTCAGGGAAATGACGATCTCGACGAGAGTAAATCCATTGAGATGAGGAAGTCGGGCCAATGACGAAGGAATGACGAAACCCGAAGTTTGATGGCTTCGGGCTGACCTTACTGGGTCAATCGTCATTGAATATCCGAGATTCATTGATCATTTCGCCGCTGCACTAGCTGGCCAGTTACCAATGTCATCTTCCGTGCCGTCAGCGCCGTCTTTACCGATGGACCAGACGTCATACTGTTTCTTGGATTTCTGGGCTGGGTAGCGGTATTTGTATTCCTGGCCCCAGGGATCTTTGGGCACGGCTTCAAGTAGCGCCGTCCATTTCTCAGGCAGTGGCTCGGTGGTGGGTTTTTCGACGAGGGCTTTGATGCCTTGCTCTGTGGTCGGGGCGCGCATGTTGCGGGCTTCGTAGAGCTGCATTTGGGTCATGATGTTTTGTAGGTCACCATCCACCCGTGTTTCTTTGGCCACATCGACGTTGCCTTTCAGCATGTAGATGGAGCCAGCGGCCAGAATGGAGATAATGGTGAGCACGATGACGATCTCGATCAGGGTGAAAGCTGAAGATCGTAGGCGGAGGTGGGGCTTGTGGGTAGTCATAGCTTTTTTACAGGATTAACAGGATGGCTGGATTAACAAGATTCTGAAAGCAATGTTGCAAAGAATGAGGGTGAATTTACACGCGGCTACGGATGCCGTTCACGGACTGGAAGACGGCGGAGATAATGGAGTAGGCGACGACACCGACAATCACTGCCATAAAAAGGATGATGACGGGTGAGATCAGGGCGGTCATGCGCTTGATACGCTTATCGAGTTCTTTGTCGTAACGGACAGCGCTCTTTTCGAGTGACTGATTGAGCTGCCCTGTCTGTTCGCCTACGGCGATCATGTCCACCAGCATCATAGGGAAGTGGCCGACCTTTTTGAGCGAGCTGGATAGCGCGCCGCCTTCTGCCACGAGATTCGTCACCTTCGCCAGCAGGGACTGGATATAGACATTGGCCGAGATCTTGGCGACCAGACGAATGCTATTCATCAATGGTACGCCATTGCCGACCAAGCTGCCCATGCTGTGGCTAAACTGGGCGTAGAAGCGGGTGGCAATCACGGGACCAAAAAGCGGCAGCTTCAGTTTTGTCTCATGCCACCACATCAGACCTTTGGGTGTAGCGACGTAGGCTTTGAAAGAAAGCGCGATGATGGTGATGATGGACAGCAGCACCCACCAGTATGCGGCCAGGAATGAATTGAAGCTGATCAGCATCTGCGTGGCGAAGGGTAACTTCTGACCACTCTTATCCAGCAGGTCCGTGATCTGTGGCACCATGACCGTCATGAAAACCACCATCAGGACGGTGCAGGCACCGATGAGGAAAGCTGGGTAGATCATTGCCTGCGTGACCTTTGACTGAAGATCTGCCATGACCACCAAATTCTGCGCCAAACGCCGCAGGATCGGTGCCAGCGATCCGCTGACTTCGCCCGCAGCCACGAGATTGCAATAAAGCTCATCAAAGCTGGGCGACGCTTTTTTCAGTGCTTTGGCCACACTGCTACCTTCGCGCAGTTGATCTCGCATGATGTTGGACACCTTTCTTAAAGCCACATCCTCCTGCCGCTCCATGATCACTCGTAGCGCCTGATCGATCTGCAATCCACCATCCAGCATGTCAGCCAGCTCCTCGGTGAGTAGGATGATCTGATTGCGGCTCAGCTTGACCGGCTGGTTGTCCATCTCCTTAGCCGCTGCAGTCGCCCCAGTTTTAGCCCCCTTGGCCTCCTCAGCTACCTTCACTGGTGTCAAGGCCTGCGCCTCTAGCTTGCGGAAGACTTCAGCCTTTGACCCAACAGCCAGACTGCCCGTGACTGTTTGACCGGAGGTATTGAGAGCAGTGTAGGCGAAGGTGGGCATGTTCGGATTAGATACGGGTGGTCAGAATACGATCTCTTGTTTGGGGTGAGATGCGGCCATCTAAAATGGCGAAAACTACGGCCTTATTGTCGATGATGCGGTAGTAGATGATCGATTGGAAAATTTTAGAACGAACGTGGTGGTACCCTCTTTGCAGGCTATGGATTCCTGCGGTGGCTTGAAGTGAAATGAGATCCTGGTCGATACATTCGCGGAAATATGAGCCAAGTCCTTGATCTTGCCATTCATAGAATCGATATGAGCTTTGCATGTCTCGCAAGGCTAGACGGAGGACTTGAACTTTCATGGCATCAACTCTCGCGCAGCCTTGAGAAAGTCATCCAATTCCATCAACTCAACTTCCCCAGAAGCCAGGGCCCGCTCACGTTCTTCGAGGACATCGAAATGCCATTGAGGAAGGGTATCCGAAGAGGCTTGCGGCACATCAAGCTCAGCACTCAGCACTTGGAACAGCTCCCACTTCTGTGATCCAGACATGCTTTCCAGGGGTATCTCGATGGGCGGATTAGAGGCAATGGTCATAGGCTGAGTGTATTCATGGAGCTGAGAGAATCAAATCTGCATTCTTGGCGCGGCTCCGACCTAACTGGAATTTCTCACAGCCAGACTGCCCGTGACAGTTTGACCGGAGGTATTGAGAGCAGTGTAGGCGAAGGTGGGCATGTTCGGATTAGATACGGGTGGTCAGAATACG
>JAPLUM010000888.1 GCA_026397605.1 Verrucomicrobiota bacterium
CCGGTGCCGTTGCTGATGGTCACCGGGATGGTCACGGTTTGACCGGCGATCATCGCGGGCACCACCACGCCGTCTTCGTCATCACTGCCGGTGATGTCATCACCCGTGGCCGTGGCGTTGCGTGTGGACACAAATTCAGTGTCGATGAGCGCACCCATGCGCAGGAACGGGTTCACGCCTTGGGATGCATCCGCAAAGTCGAGATCGTCACCAAAGTCCGTCGTCGGTGCGGCGATGGTCACGATGTAATCTTCCACTTCACCATTGCCGACGAGTCCCGTCGCTGCAGCACCGCTGGTGCTGGTGAGACGGAAGCGTGCGCCAAGATTGACACCGGTCAGTGCGCCCGCTGGCACCGTGATGCTGAGGTTCTGCGTGATGTTGTTGCTGCCGGTGGCAATGCTCACATTCGTGGCGACCTGTTCACCGGCATCGGCCAATGAACCATTGTTGTTGGCGTCGATCCAGGCATTGAGGAACACGGCTGCGCCGCTGGTGTTGGTGACGAGCACGGGGATCGTCGCTGGCGCACCGGCGGTCATGCTTGGGAAGGTGACGCTGTCTTCGTCATCCGTGGCGGTGATGTCATCGCCCGTTGCCGTGGCGTTGACGGTTTGCACAAACTCGGTGTCGAGCAGCGCACCGAGCTTCAAAGTCGCATTGCGTGTGCTGCTGGCGCTGCCAAAGCTGGTGAAGTCACCAAAGTCCGTCGTCGGAGCGGCGATGGTCACGACATAATCTTCCACTTCACCCAAACCACCCGCTCCGGTGGCTCCAGGGTTGTTCAGTGCGGTGATGCGCACCCGCACGCCGAGCGGTGTCGCGGTAGTCGCCGTCGCTGGCACGGTGATGGCGATGTTGGTCACCACATTGGTGCTGAGATTGGCCACGGAGCTGTTGGTGGCGATCTGCTCGCCCGCATCGCCAAAGACGCCGTTGTCGTTGTAGTCGATCCAGGCATTGAGGAAGGCCGCAGCGCCGGTGTTGTTGGTCACGGTCACCGGGATCGTTGCTGGAGCACCTGCGGTCATCGCCGGGATCGTCACACCGTCTTCATCGTCATTGCCGGTGATGTCATCGCCCGTCGCTGTGGCGTTGCGTGTCGAAGCATACTCCGTATCGACCAGGGCACCGAGGCGCAGGTTGGTGCTGGCCGTGTTGGAAACGTCTGCATAATCGCTGTGGTCACCGAAGTCGGTGAGCGGCGCAAGGATGACGATGGGATGATCTTCCACTTCACCGATGCCGGCAAAACCCGTCGGCGCCGGACTGGCCGTGTCAGTGATGCGGAAGCGCGTGCCAAGGCTCACCGCCGCCGTCACCGCGTTGGTCGGCACGTTGAAGTTGAGATTGATGACACTGTTGGTCAGACCATCCGCCACACTGACGTTGGTAGCGACCTGTTCGCCTGCATCCAGCAAGGAACCGTTGTTGTTGAAGTCGATCCACGCATTGAGGAAGGCGGCTGCGCCACTGTTATTGGTCACCGTCACCGGCAAAGTCACCGGTTGACCTGCGGTGACCGATGGGAAGTTAAGACCATCTTCGTCATCACTGCCCGTCGTGTCATCGCCTGTGGCGGCGGCATTCCTAGTAGAGGATCCTTCCACATCCACCAGTGCCCCGAGACGCAGCGCATTGCTCGCCGTGCTCATGGCATCCGCAAAATCAAGTTCATCGCCAAAATCCGACGTCGGTAGGGCGATGGTGGTCGTGTAATCTTCCACTTCACCATTGCCCACGAGTCCAACCGAAGTCGGCGTGATGACACTGGTCAAACGCACGCGCACACCGGCCGTGCCTAGGCTGGCAGCCACCGGAGCGGTGAAGTTGATCGTCTGATTGGCATTCGAAGTCCCCGTGGCGATGCTGGTGTTCACCGCGATTTGCTCACCCGCATCCGTGAGCACACCATTGCGATTGAAATCGATCCACGCATTCAAATAGGCGATCGCACCACTCGTGTTGGTCACATTGACCACCACACTCCCCGCCGCTCCCTGCGCGATGCTCACCGGCACCGTCGCACCGTCTTCATCGTCCGTGCCATCCAAGTCATCTCCCGTTGCTGTTGCGTTGGTGGCATCCGAGCCTTCAGAATCGACCGATCCACCCATACGCAGAGCGACAGTGGATGTGCTGCTGGCGCTCGCGAAGCTGTTGAAATCACCGAAGTCTGTGTTGGCGATGATGTTGGTAGTCACATCTTCCACTTCACCGTTGCCATCTGATCCATCTGGCCCCGGGGTCGCTGTGCTTGTCAGGCGAGTGCGGACACCGACAGCACCAACCTTGACGATGGCAAGGGTGGTGAAGGACACGGTTCGGTTGGAATTTGAGGTGCCAGTGGCGATGACTGTATTGGTCGCCACTTGCTCACCTGGATCAGTAAGGTCGCCGTCGCCGTTGAAATCGATCCAGACATTGAGATAAGCGCTGGCACCACTGGTGTTGGTGACGTTCACTGTCAGCGAGCTGGCGGTTCCTTGGGTGATGTTAGCCGGCATCGAAACGCCGTCCTCATCATCTGAACCTGTGGTGTCATCACTGGTGGCAGTGGCGTTGGTTGCCGCTCCGCCTTCCACATCGGTCAGCGCTCCAATTTTCAGCGTCGCGAGCAAGGTGCTGCTGGCCGGAAGGAAGAAACTGTAGTCGCCGAAATCCATGGTTGGGGCGGCAATGGCCACGAGGTAATCTTCGATTTCACCCATGCCACCCGTGCCGGAGAATCCTGGTGTGGTGACGCTCGTCAGTCGAACACGCAGACCGCGATTTGCTCCCACGGAAGCTCCCACAGGCACGATAAAGGTCAGGTTGATCGTGGACCCGTTCGTGCCAGCGGCGACGAGCACATCAGAGGCGATTTGTTCCCCCACATCGGCAAGACTGGCGTTGTTGTTGAAATCAACCCACGCATTCAAATAAGCCGGAGTGCCATTGGCATTCGTGACAACGACTGGGATCGTTATCGAAGCGCCTGCGGTAATCGAGGCAGGCACCGTGGCACCATCTTCATCGTCGCTACCTGTGATGTCATCGCCAGTGGCGGTGGCATTGGTGGTCGCGGTGATTTCCGCATCTGTCAGCGGACCGAGTTTCAAAGTGCCGTTGGTGGTATTGCTGACGCTGGCAAAGGTACTCAAATCACCAAAGTCGGTGTTAGGCGCTGGCGTCACGGTGAATGCTCGTGATCCGGCGCAGCCATTCGCATCCGTGGCAGTGATGGTGAAATTCGCGGCTGACGGACTGGAAGGCGTGCCGCTGATCACGCCGGTCGAACCATCCAGCGTCAATCCCGCAGGCAAAGAACCACTGCTAATTGCATACACATACGGCGTGGCTCCGCCGCTGGCGGTAACAGCCTGGCTGTAAACGGAGCCCACCGTGCCATTCGGCAGTGTTGCGGGATTGAGGCTGATCACTGGGCAAATTTGGATGGCGTAGTTCAAGGTGTTCTGGCAGCCGTTCGCATCCGTCGAACGAATGGTGATGTTAACTCCTGCGCCATTCGAGGTCGTGGGAGTGCCGCTGAGCAAGCCTGCGCTGCTCAACGTCAGGCCTGCTGGGAGCGTGCCTGAAGTCACCGCATACGAGTAGGGTGCAATGCCACCTGTAGTGCTGATGCTCTGACTGTAGGCACTGCCGACTAGGCCATCAGGCAGAGTGGCTGGTGTGAGAGTGAGCACGGGACAAATCGGCGTGACGACATAAGCGCGTGTGCCAAAGCAGCCATTGGCATCCGTAGCATTCAACGTGAAAGCGGCCGCTGCGGTGCTGGTGGCTGTGCCGGAAATGACACCCGTGCTCGCATTCAACGTCAACCCAGCAGGGAGCGAACCGGTGGCGACTGTATACACATAAGGAGTGGCCCCTCCTGAGGCGGTGATCGTCTGGCTGTAGGCGACGGCTGCGGTGCCGTTGGGCAATGATGAAGGGCTGAGGCTGATCACCGGACAGATCTGGATGAGATAGCTCAGTGAACCCTGGCACCCGTAAGTATCCGTAACTCGAATGGTGACATTGACGCCAGCGCCATTGCTCGTCGTCGGTGTGCCGTTGAGAACCCCTGTGCTACTCAGCGATAAACCAGCAGGCAAGGTGCCGATGGTAATGGCATAGGTGAAGGGAGCCGTGCCTCCGGAAGCGGTGATGGTCTGGTTGTAAGCCGTGCCGACAGTGCCATCAACCAGGCTGGCAGGGTTCGGCGTGATGACTGGGCAAACGGGTGTGACGCTGTAAGCGCGGGTGGCAGCGCAGCCATTGGCATCCGTCGCACGGATGATGAAGCTGGCGTTGGTCGTGGAGTCAGGTGTGCCGCTAATGACACCGGTGCCGGCATTCAAGCTTGCCCAAGTTGGCAATGAGCCACTGCTGACGGTGAAGGTGTAGGGCAAGGCACCACCACTTGCAGTCACCGTCTGACTGTAAGCTGTGCCTACCGTGCCATTGATCACCGATGTAGGATTCACCGTGATGACTGGGCAGATCTGCAAGCTCACCACTTGTGTGCCTTGGCAGCCGTAGCTGTCGTTCACACTGACCGTGAAGCTGACTCCGGCAGCATTGGAGGTGGTTGGTGTGCCAGTGATGGCTCCGGTGCCGCTGTTGAGTGCTAAACCGGCTGGCAGGGTGCCTGCGGTCACGGTCCATACGCTGTAAGGTCCAGTGCCGCCAGCAGCGGTCATTGTTTGACTATAGGCCGTCCCTACTGTTCCGCGTGTCAGCGCCGCTGGGGTGATGGTGATCACTGGGCAAACGGGTGTGATGGTGTAAGCCCGCGTGCCGCTGCAACTGTTCGCATCAGTCGCACGGATGGTGAAGTTAGCTGCCGTCGTGTTGTTTGGTGTACCGGTGATCACTCCCGTGCTACCATTCAGCGTGGCCCATGCTGGCAGGCTTCCCGTAGCAACGGTAAAGGTATAAGGCCCTGTTCCACCTGTGGCACTCAGCGTGTCCGTGTAGGCTGTGCCCACCGTCGCATTGGCCAGTGACGTCGGATTGACCGTGATGACTGGGCATATCTGCAAGGTGTAGGACCGAGTCACGGCGCATCCAGTCGTATCCAAAGCGCGCGCGGTGATGCTCACGCCTAATCCATTGCTAACGGTCGGCGTGCCACTGAGCACCCCTGCGCCACTCAGCGTTAAACCAGCAGGCAGGGTGCCTGCGGAGATGCTCCATGTATAGGCTCCCGTACCGCCTGTGGCGGTTAATGTCTGATTATACGCACTGCCGACAAGCCCTGCGGGCAGCGTCGCTGGCGTGATCGCCATGGCGGGGCAGCCGATCGATAACGTGTAAGCCTGCGTTCCCACGCAAGTATTCGCATCTGTGGCGCTGATGGTGATGTTCGCACTCACATTCGAGCTCGGTGTGCCGCTGATAAGACCCGTGCTGGTGTTCAGCGTGAGCCCCGGTGGCAGTGTGCCCACGGATACCGCATACACATAAGGCGCGGCTCCATTGCTAGCCGTCACTGACTGCGAGTATGGCACACTGGTGGTGCCTGCGGCCAGCGACGCTGGTGTCAGCGTGATGACTGGGCAGATCCGCAAACTCAACACGCTGGTGGTTTGGCAGCCAAAAGTATCTGTCACGCGGAACGTCAGGCTTGTGCCTGCGCCATTGCTGGCCGTCGGCGTACCACTCACGACACCAGCGCCACTGAGTGTTAAACCAGCAGGCAATGTGCCTGCGGCCAAGGACCAGACATACGGCGTGCTGCCACCCGTGGCTCCGAGCGCCTGTGAGTAAGCCGACCCAACCGTGCCAAACGGCAAGCTGGCGGTGGTGATCGTCATGGTTGGGCAAACAGGCGTCACTGTGTAAGCCTGCGTGCCGACGCAGTTATTAGCATCTGTCGCACGCACCGTGAAGCTAGCTGCCGTGACGCTGTTTGGCGTGCCGGTGATAGCTCCCGTGGATGTATTAAAGGTGGCCCAAGCAGGTATGGCACCAGCGGTGATCGCATAGGTGTAAGGTGTGGCACCTCCTGTGCCGGTGATGGACTGAGAGTAAGCCGTGCCCACCGTTGGAACAGGAAGCGTCGTCGGAGTCAGGCCGATAACAGGGCACACTTTAAAGTTGATGGTCTGCGTACCCTGACATCCAAAGGCATCATTCACACGAAGGGTCAGACTGGTCCCCGCCCCATTGGAGGCTGTCGGTGTGCCGCTCAAGACACCCGCACTGCTCAAAGTCAGACCCGCAGGTAGAGTGCCAGCCGTCAGAGTGAAGGCGCTGTAAGGAGCTGTGCCACCCATAGGTGCCAAAGTCTGCGAGTAAGCCGAGCCGACAGTCGGAACAGGCAGGGCAAAGGGCACCACCAGGATGCTCGGGCACACAGGCGTCACCGTGTAAGCCGTCGTGCCTGTGCAACCATTGGCATCTGTGGCACGGATCGTGAACGTCGCGCTTGTGGTGCTATTCGGCGTGCCAGTGATTGCTCCTGTGCTAGCATTAAGTGTGGCCCAGGCTGGCAAG
>JAPLUM010000435.1 GCA_026397605.1 Verrucomicrobiota bacterium
GACGTGTATTGGGAAGTCGATCATGGCACGCCTGCTGGCAGCACAGGGCGGCACTTCTTTGGAGAGTGAGTCTTGCTTTGATCGCGGTGCCGAACTTCCGCCTAATCCACAAAGCTGAATTCGTTCAGATTCAAAATGACGCGGCAGGTGTTTTCGAGGCCTTCGCGTTTGGCATAGGCGATGAGTGGCGTGAGTTCGTCGGGCTTTGGATCACGCGATAGGGCGAGGGTGAAGGCGCGTTGGGTTTGGGCTTCGACGCCTTGGGCTTCTTTCGTCACGCGCTCGGCGAAATGTTTCGCCATGGCGACGGTGAGGCCGTTATTCATCATGGCGAGCGCTTGGAGTGGGCTGAGGGATTCGTTGCGCTTGTCCACACGCATGGAGGGATCAGCGCAGTCGAGCACGGTCATGAATGGCTGCTGCTGGCTGCGGACGATGAAGCGGTAGATGCTACGACGCCATGACTTGGGGTCTTCGGGATCGTGCAGCGTGTATTCGTAGTGTGGGCTGTGCTGGGGTTTCTCAATGATGAAGTCCTGAAAGCTCGGGCCGCCCATGGTGAGGTCGAGTTTGCCGCTCACGGCGAGGATACTGTCGCGCATGGATTCGGCGTCGAGCTTGCGGCGGTTTGCGTGGGAGAGGAAAACGTTGTTGGCGTCTTCAGTTCGTAGTTCGGGCTTTAGCCCGTCCCCTAAATCCATTGAACGGCCTGACGGTCGAACTACGAACTCAGAACTCTGCTGATACGTCTCACTCATCACGATGAGCTTGTGCAGCTTCTTCAAACTGCCGCCCATGTCATCACGGAAGGTGACCGCCAGCCAATCAAGCAACTCGGGATGGCTGGGTTTTCCGCCCATGCGACCGAAGTCATTCGCGGTATCCACCAGGCCTTTGCCGAAGTGATGCTGCCAGACGCGGTTCACGATGCTGCGCCAGGTAAGGGCGTTATTTTTGTCGGTGATCCATTTGGCTAGGGCGGCCCGGCGGGCGGATTCGTCTTCGTTGGTGATGCTGAAGGGAACTTGGAAGAGTTTGCTCAGCGCCGTGACGGTGCCAGCACTGACTTCTTGCGCGGGTTGCTTGATGTCTCCGCGCTTCAGCACCTGAATGATGCGGGGGACACCGTGCGTGCCTTTGAAAGCGCCGCTGCCATAGTGAACGGCTCCGGCATAGACTTTCTGTGGCGCAGGCAGCTGAGGCAGGGCATCGCGCTGTTTACGTGCGTCACGCAGTTTCGTTTTTGTAACCTCATCGGCTTGCCCGAGCATCAGGGCATCGCGTTCGCGGATCAACTTCAGCTTGTCTGCCTCCGTGCGGCTTTCGGGAGCGATGCCATCGGTGAGATTGGCCTTTCGCCAGCGTGGCGCGGCCTCGATGCTATCCAGCGAGGTTACGGGGCGACCGACGGCGAGATTCGGACCGGTTTTGCTGTCATAGACCTCCATTTCGGCGAGCGCGAAGATGTAGTCATTGCTACGCGGCGCGAGCTTCACGGCGGTGACACGCACAAAGCGGCCCGTGACGCCGTCATCGCCCGCCGTGCCGCTTTCGAAAGGCTTGAGGCCGGGATTGGGAAGATCGTTCATGAAGGTGGCGTCGTGCTTCCGCCACACGAGCGTGACGCCAGTTTTGAAAGCCGGATCGTCACTGACCTCGATCTTGAAGCGCACCGGGAAACCAAAGCCGCCACCGATCTTGCCATAGTCGTCATAGCAGGGCTTCAGTAAGATGCGCTCTACCTGTACGCTTTTGCCGAGATCGACCTGCACCCACTTCACGGCATCCTGTGTTGGCGAAATGGCACTGTGGTAGCCGAAGTCGGGTTTCGCGTTCGGATTCGCACCTTTCTCGGCTGCACCGTCGATGCGCTTGCTGAGCGCGGAGTAGGCTTCGCCGGCTTTCTTCTTCAAAGGTTCTTCCAGCGCGGCGATCTCGTCGGTGAGCTGCTTCTTCTGCTTTTGAAGCGCGGCGGACTTCTGCATGGATGCGTCGTCAGGGTAGTAATCGACATCGGTGCGGTCGATGCCAGCGAAGACAGCTTGGAGTGAGTAATAGTCTTCCTGCGAGATGGGATCGAACTTGTGATAGTGGCACTGCGCACACTGCACGGTGAGGCTGCAAAAGGTGCCGATGGTGTTTTGCACCATGTCATCGCGGTCGAGGTGTCGAGCGATCTTGCCATCGAGCTTCGTCTCCGGAACTTCTGAATGACCGATGAGATCCCACGGTCCTGCGGCGATGAATCCGAGAGCTGTCATGCCGTCTGTCGTGCCAGGATAGAGTACATCGCCAGCGATCTGCTCCTCGACGAAGCGTGTGTAGGGCTTGTCGCTGTTGAAGGCACGGATGACGTAGTCGCGGTAAGGCCATGCATTCATGCGTGGCTTGTCTTTGTCATAGCCATGCGTTTCGCCGTAGTGCACGAGGTCCAGCCAATGGCGAGCCCAGCGCTCGCCGTAGCGTGGGGAGGCCAGGAGGTGATCGACAAGGTCTTGATAGGTCTTATACGACCTATTGGTCCTATCATACTCCTGAACAAAACGCGCTGTTTCCTCCGGTGTCGGTGGCAAGCCCGTGAGATCAAAATAGAGACGGCGAATGAGGGTGCTGGCATCGGCAATGGGTGCGGGTGTGAGGCCCTTTTCACTCAGCTTTGCGCGAATGAAGGTGTCGATGGAAACCAAGGAGTGACGGCTTCCAGCCGTCAGTGCTGCTGGCTGGGTCCGAAGGACTGCCGAAGGCAACCCAGCACTCCTTGTTAGAGGCTTGAAGCTCCACCAGTCCAGTCGGTCTTCCACTTTGGCGATGTCCACGCCCTCTGGCCACGCTGCACCTTCATCGATCCAGCGCTTTAAGAGGTCGATCTCTGCGCTGCTCAGCTTCGTCTTTGGTGGCATCGAAATCTTCTCATGCGTGCCGCTGACAAAGCGAAACAGCGGACTCTGCGCACTTTTTCCCGCAATGATGTTCGGCGCATGATCTTCGCCTCCCGTCAACGCGATGGCTTTGATGTCGAGGCGGTAATCGTTCTTCTGCTTTTCAGCCGCGTGGCACTCATAGCAGTGCTTTTTGAAAATCGGGCGCACGTCACGGACAAAATCGACCGCAAGGGCGGATGTCGTGAAGAGGCTCAAGAAATAGAAGAGGCGCATATCACTACATACGTCGGTTAACTGTCTGTTTCATGCCACGCGAGCGCGGGACAGAGGCTTACTTTACAAACTTCACCTCCACCTTCGGTAGCAGGGCTTTCAACTTGGTCTGAGTTTCTTCGGGGTAGCCTTTGGGCCGGAGGGCAAGGGAGAGGGTTTTGAGATGGGCGAAGGCGGAAAGTATAGGGATGCGTTCGTCGGGGAGCGGGAGTTTGTCCATGCTGAGGGATTCTAACTGGGTGATGGCGGCGATGAGGCGGATGTCGTCGTCAGTGAGTTCACTGCCGTTGGTGACGGAGAGGCTGCGCAGGGTGGGTATGGCTTTGATGGTCGTGAAGGCCTCGGTGGTGTGGAAGCCTTCGCCGAGTTGGAGGGAGGAGAGTGGGAGGTTGATGAGATGCTTGAGGGCGGCGGGCGTGGCTTCTTGGCTGCCGAGTTCGAGGCTTTTGAGCTTGGTGAGTTTCGCGAAATGCACAGCTCCGGCGTCGGTGAAGTGCGCGTGGGCCAGGCTGATGCTTTCGAGGTTTGGCAGATGCTCGCAAAGTTCCTTCAGGCCTGCATCATCGATCTTGCTGCCGCGGTGGCTGACCTTGGTGACTTTAGTCCAGCCGGTGCATTGGGCATAGGCTTTGCCGGTGATCTGCGTGCCGACGAAGGAGAAGGATTCGAGGTTCGTGAGGCCTGCGAAAGTCGCCATGCCTGCATCGGTGAGTTTGCCGTTGTTGGTGAAGCGCAGGCTTTTGAGGTTGGTGAGTTTGCCCAGCGGCTTGATCCATTCGTCGTTGGCTTTGGTCGCGATGACGTTGAGCGACTCCAGGGTCGTGATGTGTCCGAGTTGCTCGAAGAACGCAGCGTCATACGGATCCTCTTTGCGATGATCGTGTGGACCTGCATTGGGCACAGCGAGATCGACGAGCTTGAGGCTCTGCCCATCCTCCGTTTTCTCGACTTTGCCTTTGGCCGCTTCGACGATGCGGTTGACGGCTTCGACGTGTGGATCGAGCGCGAAGGATTTAGCGGTGCAGAGGATGCAGAATAGGGTGGTGAGTTTCATTGAATTAGTTCTTGGTTCCTAGTGCTTGGTTCTTGATAGCAACGAACGACCAAGAACTAAGGGCGTGTTCGCTCAATACTTCGGAAAGATCGATGGGGTCGGGAAACGCTCTTCGGTGTTGGCTCCGTCGTTGAGATATTCCTCGCGGGGGACTTGGACTTGGGGCCAGCTTGTGGGACGGACGCGTACGACTCGGCCGGGGCGGATGCCTTCGATGATGAGGTCCGTTTCAAAACGGATCTGGATGCCGCTGCTGCCGAGTTGGACTGGGTTGGGGAGCTTGATGGCTTCCAGGATGGGGCCTTTGCAAGCCATGTGCGCTGGGCCGTAGGCACCGTGGGTGTGCTTCAAGGTATTGGCGACCGGGCTCATCAGGGCGGTGGTGTCCTTTTTGAAGTCGGCATAAAGCGAGGCGTCCATGCTGCCGAACAAGGTCGCAGTCACGGTGGCGCGACCAAACTTGCCATACTCGACCGCATCGATCCATGCGGCCATCCAGCGGCTGCGGATG
>JAPLUM010000757.1 GCA_026397605.1 Verrucomicrobiota bacterium
AATCAACGCCCGTGAAAGGCAGCAAGAAAATGACGTCCAAGCCAGGCCAGACGCTCTACTGGAACGGCAACTAACTTTTCGTAGCCTGAGCTTTCATCTCTTTGCGATGGGCGATTAGCAGTAGGCCATTTAGGATTAAAGGGAGAAGCGGCACCATCAGCCCTGGCCACTGTGGCTTTGTGGCACCTTTGGCAATCATCGACTCCGGCACAAAGCCTTGGCTATAAAGATAAACAGCCGTGTAAGCTGGCAGGATAGCGAAAAAGAAGCCTGTCAAAGCGATGCGCCAACCCATCAAATGCTTTGAGGGCACAAAGAGCAATAGTCCTCCAGAGATAACGGCACACAGTCCCGTAAGCCCAAAAAAGAGAACCAAAAACGGCGGGTTCTGTGGAGCTTCCGCTGCTGCCAAAAAGGTCGAAATAAATGTCAGTTCAGCATCCATATTCAGTCTTCGGTCTCTATGAATTGTTTGGCGACACCCCAAGCCAAAGTTTCCTCTGGCAGCAGACCACCGCCGCCCAAATAGAAGCGACTCGCGAGCAGATAATTCTCTCGCCTGACACCGCCCTTTGGTCCAGTGGCCAGCAGATCCGCCATCACCAGCCCAACTGAGCCTGCTAACCCCTCTTTCTGCCGCACATGCTCCCGATAATCCGCCTCATTTGGATTCGTCAGAGCAAGCGCAACCACCACGATGAGTAGGATAAACAGAAGTTTTTTCATGAGATGAAGCCTCACCCAGCGATGGTGAACACTTCACGCGCATCGGCGATGCTGCCGCTGAGGGCAGCAGCGGCGACCATGACCGGGGACATAAGGATGGTGCGGCCTGTGGAGCTGCCTTGGCGGCCTTTGAAATTGCGGTTCGATGAGGAAGCGCAGAGCTGATCTCCGATGAGCTTGTCTGGATTCATGGCCAGGCACATGGAGCAGCCAGCAGCGCGCCATTCAAAGCCAGCGGCTTCGAAGATCTCGTGCAAGCCTTCTTGACGTGCCAGACCATCCACAATTTGTGATCCAGGGACAGCGATGGCTTTGACGCCAGCGGCTACTTTTTTACCCTTGATAAATTTGGCCACTTCACGGAAGTCGCTCAGACGACCATTGGTGCAGGAGCCGATGAAGGCGACGTCGATCTTGGTGCCTTTGATTGGCTGTCCGGCAGGCAGCTTCATGTAGTCCAGCGCTTCCTGGATGGAGATGCGTCCTGGCTCAGTGGTAGCGCTTTCAGGCGTCGGCACGTTTTCGGTGACGGAGATGGCCTGATCTGGGCTGGTGCCCCAGGTGACTGTCGGTGGCACGTCCTCAGCGCGGATATTGACCACGTCGTCATAAACCACGTCTGCATCCGAGGCGACAGCGCGCCACTTTGCCACGGTGGCATCCCATTCATTACCTTTCGGCGAGTAGGGACGGCCTTTGAGATACTCGAAGGTCTTTTCGTCTGGGTTCACGTAACCGCAGCGCGCACCGCCTTCGATGCTCATATTGCAGACGGTCATGCGCTCTTCCATGGTGAAGGCGTCAAAGGTGCTGCCACCGTATTCATAAGCGTAACCGATGCCACCATTGGCTCCCAAAAGACGAATGATATGCAGGGCCACATCCTTTGAATAAACACCTGGACGGAGTTGGCCGTCCACATTGATGCGGCGGACCTTCATCTTACTCAAAGCCATCGTTTGCGTAGCGAGGATGTCACGAACCTGGGTGGTTCCGATACCGAAAGCGATGGCACCAAAGGCACCATGTGTGGCGGTGTGTGAGTCACCACAAGCGATGGTTGTTCCCGGTTGAGTGATCCCTTGTTCTGGACCGACAACATGAACGATACCCTGTTTACCGCTTGAAAGGCTGAAATACGTGATGCCAAAGTCACGCGCGTTTTTGTTCAGCTCCTGGATCATTGCCTCAGCGAGGGGATCGGAGAAAGGCGACACTTGGCTATCTGTCGGCACAATGTGATCGACGGTGGCGAAGGTGCGATGAGGATAAGCCACCTTCAGATTCAAATCACGCAACATGCCAAAAGCCTGCGGGCTGGTCACTTCATGCACGAGATGCGTATCAATGAGCAGCTGTGCCTGCCCGTTTGCGAGTGTGCCGACGACGTGTGATTCCCAGACTTTTTCGAAGAGTGTCTTTGCCATGATTTTTTAGTGGTGGACGCGCAGCCTAGCACTCTCAGGGAAGTGTGCAATCAGCCGGACAAAATTTCCTTTTCTACACCTCCCCGAGCTTAAGCTTCAGCTTCTTGAGCAGTTCGGGGTTGCCTTCCAGCTCCTCCATGAGGAGCGTTAGCACTTCTTGATTTTGTAGTTTGTTTTTGTGTTGTTTTGGTTAATAGTGTGCTGGATCATGTTTGTCACACTGGCCTGGGAGATGCCTAGATTCTTGGCAATATCAACGACGCGGGCATAGCCTTTCCCCTCGATCAGGTTGTGAATCTGCTCCAGATAATCCTCGATGGCCGGTGAATGGACATGCGCGGTGGTTTCTTGGCGCTTTGATGGCATCTGCGGAGAAGTAGCCAGAACGGAGCGGCGGCAAAGTCCAATCTTTGGCCAAGGCAAGAAAAGTTAGCCCAGACTAAACTTCTGCTTGCTCAACAGTCTGGACTGATGTTCTTAGCCCGGACTAACATTCCCATGCGCGCCCAACTTCTTTTCCCTCTCTTTCTGCTGGCGCTAAGCCGCAGTTTCAGTGCCGAAACGGTGCGGGAGATGAGCACGGACCGGCCTGATACCACTGAGTCTGCTTATTCTGTGCCAGCTGGGATGTACCAGATCGAGATGAGCTTTTTTGATTACAGCCGAGATGCCAATCAGGATGCCGTATCAGACCAGTGGATCTATGGCCAGATCAATTTTAAGGTCGGCCTGACTCAAAACACGGACCTTCAAATGATCATCAATAGTCACTCGATCTCAGGGAATTCTGAGCGTGGCGATACCGCCCGCACCTCTGGATTTGGTGATGTCACACTACGATTCAAAAAGAATCTGTGGGGCAATGACAGCGGCAGCACAGCGCTGGCAATCATGCCCTATGTCACGATCCCCACTCACACCCGCGTTAGTGATCATGCTTGGTCTGGCGGACTGATCATGCCGTTTGCCATGACACTCTCTGATCATGTTTCCCTTGGTCTTATGACTGAAATGGATGTGGTTCACGAT
This sequence comes from Verrucomicrobiota bacterium, assembly GCA_026397605.1. Classification (GTDB taxonomy): domain Bacteria; phylum Verrucomicrobiota; class Verrucomicrobiia; order Verrucomicrobiales; family Verrucomicrobiaceae; genus Prosthecobacter. The sequence goes on from JAPLUM010000757.1 coordinate 3,183, forward strand.
ACGACGACTGATGGCTATGATCTGGAGTGGCTGCATTCGGCGACTCTCGGCTTTAGCCTTACGCAGGAATGGGGCGCGTTCCTCGAGGTGGTCGGCATCGCCGGACAAGATACTCGGTTTCAGGCACTCTTCGATGCTGGTCTGACATTTGCTGTGACTGAGCAACTCATCCTCGACGCAGGTCTGCGCCTTGGGCTGAACCGCGCTGCGCCAGACATTGGGCTCTTTACGGGCATGAGCTTCCGATTTTAATTTCCCACCGCCATGGTTTGCCGCCTTTTTTCTCTACTCCTCTGCTTCCCATTACTGACTTCCTGCGAGAGGTCATCATCTGGCCGTGTCGATGGCAAAAAGCGCATTCTCACCACCTTCACCATCATCCAGGACATCGCGCAAAACGTGGCTGGTGACGCGGCGGTGGTCGAGTCCATCACGAAACCCGGCGCGGAGATTCACGACTACGAGCCTACGCCGCAGGACCTGGTGAAAGCGCAGGATGCCGACCTAGTGCTCTGGAACGGTCTCGGTCTCGAGCGCTGGTTTGAAAAATTTCTCCAGCAGGTGCGTGACGTGCCCGCTGTGGTGATCAGCAAGGACGTCGAGCCCATGAACATCGGTGAAGGCCCTTACAACGGGAAAGCCAACCCCCACGCCTGGATGTCCCCTGCTAATGCCATCAAGTATGTCGAAAACATCCGTACTGCCCTGGTGAAGCTCGATCCACCGAACGAAGCCATTTATAACGCCAATGCTAAAAGCTACACAGACAAGTTAAAGGCCGTGGATGCACCCGTGCGCCAGAAGTTGGAGACCATTCCTGCTGCGCAAAGGTGGCTCGTTAGCTGCGAAGGAGCTTTTTCCTACCTTGCTCGTGACTACGGTTTAAAAGAACTCTACCTTTGGCCGGTGAATGCGGATCAGGAAGGCACGCCCCAACAGGTGCAGAGGGTCGTCGATACCGTCCGCGCCAGCCAGATTCCCGTCGTTTTCAGCGAAAGCACCATCAGTGACAAAGCCATGCAACAGGTCGCCAAGGAAACAGGTGCTAAGTTTGGCGGTGTTCTCTATGTGGACTCACTGACCGACTCCACTGGCCCGGCACCGACGTATCTAAAACTACTCGAAACCAACGCTGACACCCTCGTGAAGGCCTTTACCGGAAAATGATCCAACCTCTAGCCATCGAAGTCTCCAACGTAACTGTCGCCTATCCGAACGGCCACATCGCACTGCGTGATGCCACGTTTACGCTGCAACAGGGAACGATATCCGCCCTTGTGGGCGTGAACGGCAGCGGCAAGAGCACCCTTTTTAAAGCCATCATGGGCTTCGTGAAGCCAATCAGCGGCAGTGTTCTGCTCGCAGGCAAGACAGTGGAAGAATCAAGAAAGACCAAGCTCGTGGCCTATGTGCCGCAGACCGAAGAAGTCGATTGGACCTTCCCAGTCAGTGTCTGGGATGTCGTCATGATGGGGCGCTATGGGCACATGAACTTCCTCCGCATCGCCAGCGCCGAGGACAAACGCATGGTGAATGAAAGCCTTGCCCGAGTCGGCATGACCGAGTTTAAAGATCGTCAGATCGGCGAACTCTCCGGCGGACAAAAGAAGCGAGTCTTTCTTGCCCGAGCACTGGCCCAAAACGGCCAGATCATCCTACTCGACGAGCCCTTTACCGGTGTCGATGTCACGACAGAAGAAGCCATCATTGAGCTTCTCCGCGCCTTGCGTGACGAAGGCCGCATCATCCTCGTCTCCACGCACAATCTCGGCAGTGTGCCCGAGTTCTGTGATCACGTCGTGCTTGTAAACCGCACCGTGCTTGCCTCCGGCCCGCTAGAGGATGTCTTCACCGAAGACAACCTCAATCGTGCCTTTGGCGGCGTGCTGCGCCATTTCCATTTCGAAAGCAGCACCATCCAGGATCATGATGGTAAAACCGTGAAGCTGCTGACGGACGACGAGCGGCCGCTGGTCTTTGGCAAAGACGGACATCTTGAGTATAAGGACCGTTTCGGACGTGAAGAGCTAGTTAAAAAAAGAAAAGAGGAGGTCGGGGAATGATGGCAACCAGTGTGTTCACCGGGCTGAGTATTCAGTGTTTAATGCTCAGTGTTCAGTCTGGAACTAAACACTGCTTACTAAATACTCTTCACCAAGGAGGTCACCAGCATGACTGACCTCCTGACGCCCTTCGAATACGATTACATGCTTAAAGCCATCCTGGTCAGCGGCTTGATCGGCGGTGTCTGCGCCTTTTTATCCTGCTTCATCACGCTGAAAGGCTGGTCACTCATGGGAGATGCCCTTTCTCATGCTGTCGTCCCAGGCGTGTCCCTGGCATGGATTGTCGGACTACCTTTTTCAGTCGGAGCTTTCATTGCTGGAATTCTAGCAGCGCTCACCATGGGCTGGGTTAAAAAGAAGTCTGGGCTGCGTGAGGATGCGGTCATCGGTGTCGTATTTACGAGTTGGTTTGCTCTCGGACTTCTCTTGCTCTCGCTCTATCCGAGCCATCTGAATCTCAAAACGATCATCTTTGGCAATATTTTGGCCATTTCCGATCCTGACATCCTACAGGTGCTGATCATCGCAGGGATCTCCATCATCGTGCTGACCATGAAATGGCGTGATCTACTGCTTTATTGCTTCGATGAAGCTCATGCGCGTGCTATCGGCTTGAATACAAGCTTTCTGCACTTCCTGTTACTAGCTTTACTCTCAGCGACAGCCGTCGCTGCATTGCAAACTGTGGGAGCCTGCCTGGTCGTCGCCATGCTGGTGACTCCTGGAGCCACGGCTTACTTACTCACAGATCGTTTTGGTAAGATGCTCATCATCTCCACAGTCACGGGAGCGCTGTGTGGTGTCTGCGGAGCTTATGCCAGCTACTTCATCAACGGCAGCACAGGCGGCTGCATTGTTGTGCTTCAAACGCTGGTGTTCCTTCTGGTGCTTTTTCTAGCACCCAAGCACGGTATTCTATCCTTGCGAAAATTACGTCGTCAAACGACGCAAACGATGCCCCAATCCCGCATCGAAAAATCAGGCTGCGCGTCATGAACTGGCTGACTCCTCTGCAATATCCATTCATGGTCGAGGCGCTCATGATCAGTGCACTTGTGGGGAGTGTGTGCGCTGTGTTATCCTGCTACCTGGTGCTGAAAGGCTGGTCACTGATGGGAGATGCCATTTCTCACGCCGTGCTGCCCGGTATTGTGATTGCCTACATGTTAGGTCTGCCTCTGGCCGTAGGTGCCTTTGCTGCTGGGCTTTTCTGTGCCACTGCCACCGGCTGGATCAAAGCCAGCACACGAATCAAAGAGGACACCGTCATGGGAATCGTCTTTACTGGCATGTTCGCCTTTGGGCTTGTGCTCTTTACGAAAATCCAGACGGACGCACACCTCAATCACATCCTTTTTGGCAACATCCTCGGCATCGAGCGTGACGATATGGTACAAACCATCATCGCTTCATTGATCACCCTCAGCGTCGTTTTGTTCATGAGAAAAGACCTCATGCTTTTCTGCTTTGATCCTGCGCATGCCCGCGCCATCGGGTTGAACACGACGCTTATGCACTACGTCCTGCTTTCATTGCTTTCGGGGACGATTGTCGCCTCCATGCAGGCCGTGGGCATCATCCTTGTCGTGGCCATGCTAGTCACGCCTGGATGCACTGCACGGCTGCTGACGGACCGATTCGATCGTATGCTCATCATCGCCACCGCCTCATCCGTGCTGGCGAGTTGCCTGGGTGTTTACATCAGTTTTTTCATCAATGGCGCCACAGGTGCCTGCATCGTTTTGGCACAAACACTGTTATTTGTGTTGGCCTTGGCCATTCGCAAATGGCGTGCACATTTTGCCTAGCTTAGGCACGGCTTGAACATGTTCATCCCTTGCCTGATTCGATAGCTGCGCCACCATTAGCGCTTCTCATGCTCGACTTTGCCAGCATCCTCGCCGTCGTCCTGCCCGTCTATCTCACGATGGCGGTGGGATTCACCGTGCGAAAGACGGGGCTGCTGCCTGCGGAAGTCGATGCCGGCGTGATGAAGCTGTGCGTGATGCTGCTGACGCCGTGTTTG
>JAPLUM010000316.1 GCA_026397605.1 Verrucomicrobiota bacterium
CGGGCAAGCTGGCCTTCCGCCATCCTCGATTGCCCATGTGTCAGGATTGACTTCAATGTGGCTTAGAGTCGCGTTTGCCGCGCCGCAAGCAACGCTCAACCTCTTTTCACTAGGCACGCAAGAGAAGGAACGATCTTCACCGAGATAGCCACACAACCAGCTAAGCGCAGATACCCACCCACCTCCTAATTGATGCTTCAATGCGGTAGTGAGTTCTGACGCCGCGCCGGGTCGCATGATGTCGCCTTTGCCCATCGTGTTCAGCATTCGCGACCACATTAGCAAGTGTGGTGATTGGCGTGCATACTCATAATACACTGGAAGCCAAAGCGCTGTATGCTGCAATCTACTGCGCGCTTCAGGGCCATCACACTGCACAGATTCAAGACCTTCCACAGCAAACTCAGCAAGACTAAAGCCCTCTTTTTCCATGTGAGTTTTGCGGCCCTGAATTTTCATTTCCGCCCACTCTTCGCATTCTTCAATCCATAGACGCCGCTGGCGGATTTCTTCCCCGATTTTCCAAGAGCTGCACGCCTCAGAGATGCGCTCTTGCTCCGCTTCCTTGGCTGTATGCTCCGCTTTACTCATGCACGGTTGACCAGCAGTCCTGCGATTACTATCCTCAATCAGTTCTTGATGGATCTCTTTCGCCTTATCTCGTGCCCACTTGATTTCAGCTTCTCCTTTGGCACAAGCTTCCCGCGTGGATACCTCACGCTCCGACCATGCAACACCGCTGTGTTGTGCGCTCCACCAATAGCAAGCAAAGCGCCCTTCTGCCGGAGTCATCTTTCGAACATTTTTCGGAGGTGGAAGTTCTTGGTTCATTGGTTCATCCTTTCACGTTGCTGATTCCATCCGGGCGCGGGGAGGCTGGAATCATTCCCGATCATGGCCTTCAAGGACGGGAAGCCCTTCCGGCTGTCCATCCAGCCAGCGCGCCGCCCATGGCATAAAATTTTGCGCCATCGAATCCATATCAAAGGAGCAGGCCGCGCCAATTTTCGACACCCCCGCCCCCCGGCACTGCCCAGCCTCAAGTCGTCCAGTCCACGTTCCATTAAGTGAAGTCGAGCAGGTGGAAGCATAGGCGATGATAAAGATATAAAGGGAATCCTGTCCAGGCAAAATACCACCCCAGCGGAGAGCGCGGACGGACATAGAAAAGAGAGAGGTAATCATTTCCTTCTTTCTGGCTGCATCTTCAGCCTTGGAGCCTTCCAATCCCAGCCGCCATACTCCACCATGCGCCGCATCGTTGGACGCAGCTCCACGCGCTCCATGCGAATCCGGCCAAAGCCTGGCACGAACACCATTCGATTCACGCGCCACTGATTCCAGCTCCTTCGATTGGCTGCAATGTTTGCCTCCAGCTTCGCCAGCGCTTCCTCACGAGTGGCCCCGATGATCCTTTCCCCTGGCGCTTTGGTATCAGGGAAAGGATCAATCTGGAACGTTCCGTCTGGCTTTTCGATCACGTCCACATCCACGCACGCGCCATCATTTTTCTCCCGCTCCATTAAGAGCGTCACAAGGTCAGACAACGAAACCCCGCGCCTCTTGGCTTCGATGTTTGCCCAGCGGATCAAGCCCGCCGGAAGTTCCAGTTCTACAGCTCTTTTCTTTGTTTTCATAGTATGGGTGATGTTGGTTTGTTCTTGGGGGTGATTCTCTTCTCAGATCACTGGCAGGGACTCCAGCGCCTTCCGTTTCGCATCGCTCTCAATGTGCGTGTAATGCGTGCTCATTTCCGCGCTTTCATGGCCGACAAGGTCTTGAACAATGGCGGGTGAAATCCCAGCGTTCTTCATCAGGGAAACGGCAGAGTAGCGGAGGCTGTGAAAGCTCAACGCATTAAACTCCCGCCGCGCTCCTGTCCGCCCTTCCTTTTTGCGATGATCGTTCAACTCCCGCCTCATCCCACAGCGCCCGAGGATTTCGCCAAATTCACGCGATAGATGGGACACGCCAAGCCCCGCCGCCCGTGGATGCACGAAAGCGCTCGGATCATCGCCAGCCTCAAGAGAAAGAAGCTGCTCTTTCAACGGTTCACAGACTGGCACCAGCACGCGCCTCCCTGTCTTGCGCGTCGTGAATTGAATCTCGCCCGCCACCATGTCCACCTGGCTCCAGCGCAGGCCCGCCAGATCACCAAGCCGCTGCCCAGTGTAGAGGCCGAAACGCACCAGTGAGGCCCATTCCGTGCCTTCGACTTCCTTGATCACCTTGCGGAGTTCCGGCAGTGTAAAGCCCCGCCGCGCTTGGCTTCCATCCGTCTCCTTTCGCAAAGTCGCCACATCCTCGCATGGATCATCAAAAATGCGCCGCTCCCGTTTCGCATCCTTGAAGAACACGCGCAGACATTTCAGCACATTGTTTGCCGTCGTGCGGTGAAGGCCCTCTGCCAGATGATCGCGAAAGCCCTGAATGTGCGGCTTCTCCACACGGTAAAGCTCCATGTTCACTTTCTCCCCCAGCCACGTTTTGAACTTCTCCGCCGCGCCCTTATATGACGCCAGCGTGGCCTTGCTCACCTCTCCGGCCCGCCTCTTCAAGTAGCTGTCCAAAAAGTCGCCAACCTTCACGGCTTCCAGTTCCTCTCCGGTGACTTCCTTCACCAAGTCCCCGCACATCTTGAAAATCTGTGTCGTCGTCGCCCGCCTCCTGTGTGCTGATTCCAGCTCCTCAGCAAGGCGCAAAGCCGC
>JAPLUM010000799.1 GCA_026397605.1 Verrucomicrobiota bacterium
TTTTTTGTCAGTAAGCTCTGCTGCTTTTGCACATCCAAATCCATCTCGTCTTGGGCGATTTGTGAAGTGCCCACAGCCTTCCATGCATAGCGGCCTTTGCGGATAAATCCACCAGCCACACTTGCGGCTTTATCCATGACACTTTGTTTCGCTTGTTGCACCTGTGCAGCCAAGCCGTTGGCTCGGGTGTAGGCGTCTTTCGCGTCATCATAGCTGAGCTTGCCAGTGGCGAGTTCACGATTCACATCGCCTAGCTCGGAGAGCATGCCCTCTAGTTTTTGCAGCTCGCGGCCTTCTTCACCGACTTCTTCCATGTTGCCGTCAAAGTCATGGATGACGCTGCCTTTCGGAGACCAAACACTCCAAGTCGTGCGCTCGACTGAAAGACCTGGAAGTTCTGGGTCATCAAACAGGGACTGAGCTTTCTGCTCTTTGTCCGCCATGCGGAAGCGACAGACAAGCTGCACGGTCAGGGCACGCTGCCCTGGCTTTGTTTGGATGAGGGGCACAAGCTTCACGACACCGTCCGCACGTTTTTCTTCATCGGCACGCACTGGCTCGCCATTCACGCTGGTGCTGATGAGTTCTGCTCGTGGATCAAGCTTGACCGGAAGAAACTGAAGGGTGCGATTTAGCAGTGAGTAGGTGATCGTATCCCAGCGCTCACCATCGGCACGCACCACGCTGGTGATGTCAGCCAGGGTGACCAGGGCAGCGTTTGCTTCAGTAGCGGTGAGTTGCTGAAAGGCTAGCTTGAATGTGCCATCTCCAGTAGCACGGAAGAATTGTGGACGAGCCAGACCGACGGGTAAATAAGGCAGAGCATCTCCGGTCACGGTTTCTAGCGCAGTCTTGGCACTGATGCTGGACTCGCGAGCTGAGACGTTATCCGTGAGGAAATAACGCGCCAGTCGCTCAGCGGCATCCACTTTGACAAAGGGTACCTCTAGAGCTGCGCTGAGTGGTAGATCATGATCAAAGGTCAGCTCGGTGCGGTCGAGAATATCTGTCTGAAAGGTGACATCATAGATGCGCTCAGCGCCTGCCACACGGCTGCGCAGTTCGCGGAGCTGAGGTCCAGTGACAACAGCCTCTGGCAGGGCGGCTGGCAATCTCACCGTGGCCTGACGCAAAGCTCCCTGGGATACTTGAAGGGCCACTTGCTGGGAAAGCCGAACACCTGAATCAGCCACGAGCACTAATGCCACGCCTTCTGCGGAAAAACGTGCAGGCTGGGCGGTTAATGGCACCGTGAGTTTCCAAGCAGCGGCATCATACTCCAAGGCGCGCTTCTTTTCGATCGGCGGTGCGATGGCAATGACGCTGTCTAGCGCAGTGGCATCGATTTCTTTGAGATTGGAATTGGCTGGCAGGGTCGGCAACCGAACCTCACTAGCCGCATGAGCTGTGATGAGAATGCGGCCAGTGTATTTTTCAAATCCACTCAATGTCAGAGGGTCTAGAGTCCAGCTCGTGGCAGCGGCAGTCGCTGTGCGCGCTAGATGGATTACGAGTCGAGCATCTTGAGCAGCGATCTCGGGTAAAAAATGCAGGAAGACCTCTTCCCCCTCATGCTGCCAGGCCTGAAGCGCGGGTCCAGAGATGCTCTGCACCTCATATCCACCTGGTGGCAAAGAAAGGCGCAACTGTGTCCATGATCCACTTTTTCTCTGGAGAGATAGCGCGGCGATGAGCTCGATCTTCTGAGGGCTGAGCTGAAAGACATAGTCCACAGCAGCCTCCGTCAATGCGCTACCCTTGGTCATTGAAAAGGCCAATGGTTCATGGGTGGTTTGGCTGTAACCAAGGGTTTTGAACCCAGGCTTAGCTGTTAGTTCGATGCGTCGTTGGTTCGGTGTTGGCAGGGCTTTGATGTCAGTCGAAGCATCATAAGAAAGACTCAGCGTCTCTTGGGTGCGCGCCGCTGTCGGGCGTGGATTGGTGAGCGCACGTGAGCTGGCATCTGCCATGCGAGACTCCAGCTTGAGCTCAATGTGATTCGGAACTTCACGAGCCAGCGTGATCTCATATAGCCGTTCCGCACCCTCGCCACTGACACGGATGTTTTGAATCGGCACGCTTGCCGAGCTGACCGAGAGTTCGGCTGACAAACCACTTAATTGTAGCTTGGAGGAATCCAGTCGGAAGGAAACACTGCGCCTGCTACTGCCAGGGAAGTCATAGGTGATGCGTGTTAACACGGAACCAAAAGTGGCTTCTTGGATGTAGAGTGTGCTGTTCACACTGGCAGATGTGGCTGCGGAATCCAGCATGGAGGCCAGTCCGCGAGTTCCGCGCTCGAGAGTGAGCTTGGTTTGACCTCCAAGAGCTGCGGTAAAAAGGCGGGCGTCAGGCATCTCTTCCACACTGAGTGCTGGGCTGCCATTGATGCTTAACCAGCCATCTGACTTCGGCGTCTGCACGGCCAACAGACTGGCTAAAGCAGATGGTAAAGTCAGCCCAGCTGTTTGCCAATTCTGCGTCAACGCCAGACTGGCTGTCAGCGTGACTTCATGAATGCCAGGATCTTCAAAGACCAGGCTTCCATCCTTCAGCGCAGAGGCTTTGCCATCCACCGTAAGATCACCGACGAGCAGGCTCGCGGAGCCACTTTGGAAAGCTAGAGGAAGCTTTGTCCAAAGGCCACGGGAGGCGACCTCTAGCTTAGCGGTGATGACAAGACTGCGCTCTTCGATCCGTGCCTGATAGAGCGCACTGTGAATGAGCGCCTCTTGTTTATCCGGCAGTTCCACCACAGGTCGGCGATTCGTCTTAGCCTGCTGCCAGAGCTTTTGGAAATCGGCATACGGCAGGTAATAGCGTGCGGCTTTTTGATCAGCCATGGGCGCAGTGGCGTCGTAGGGGACGATGACGGTGTGAGCAGAGGCATCTGCGGCCGATGACGAATGAGTAAGTCCGACCTGTTCTCCGTAGCAAGACTGCGAAGGATGAAATGACGAAAGAAGGATGAATAGCGTATGACGAATGTAGGATGATCCTGGGAGTTTCATGCTGACACCTCCTCATGGGTTGGAATGTTCATGAACTGACTTAGTTTCTCGAGTGCCCGCCAGATGATCCATAACCCAAGGGCCAGGAGCCAGCCGAAGAGACTTGCATTGGCCAGTGCCAAGGAGGGACCACTCATGAGCAGCGGCGCGCCAAAGGTGAAGAGTGCAAAGAGCAGTAAAGTCTTTCGCCAAGGCCGCCACTGTCCCCAGCGGATGAAAACACCCATTCCTGCCAGCATCGCCAACATGGCAAAACCAAGCTGCCGCTCCCAAGAGACATAGCGCAGCATCAAAGACTCCGGCCCGTGATGCCCCGAGAAGTGAAGCACCTGGCCAGCTGTGGGCAGAACTAGATCGAGGGAGATGAGTCCTGTTTTAGTGCTCATATCAAAAGTGTCGGCTTTAGCCCGCCCGCGCACGCTATCGACGAAAGCTTCGGCTAGATCCAGATTCGGCCCTGTGTTCTTCACGATCAGTTGATTTGTGTGCCGATTATAGACGGCACTAGCGCCTTCAGGGAATGGGATACCCTGGGATTTGAGAACATCGAGAGAAGCTTGGC
>JAPLUM010000264.1 GCA_026397605.1 Verrucomicrobiota bacterium
GCCCTGCATTAGGAAAACTGATTCCCCAAGCTAAAGGTATTATCGACACGTCTCGATATGAGGGCGTTTATGCAGTCATCAAGGCCCCACCTAAGTCAGGAACGTGGCAATTAGAGCTACCGTTTTTTGCGCAACTTCATCTGATGCAGTCTTCAAATACTGTGCAATCTAGAGGGTATAAGGTTACGGTTAAACTGATTGAGGCAAAATAGGTCTCTCGTCCTAAAATTAGTTGACGGTTCAGAGTAGGGGTACCGCCAGCCTTTGTCCAAGGGATACACATGTCCCTCGGGGTTGTTTTGGGATCCCCCCCGGGGGGGATCCCAAAGAATCGTCAGGCCGCCTCTTGGCGCGGCTCGGGATTTTCGGCCTCCCGATATTTTTCTTCGGGCATCATCAGCCCGATGCTGCGATGGGGCCGCAGCGTGTTGTAGGCCTCGACGGCCTGGCGCACGGCCCGGCGCGCCGTCTCCACGTCCTCCTGCGTGCGGTCGAGCAGGAACTCGTCCTTGAGGATGCCATTGACCCGTTCGGCGATGGCGTTTTCGTAGGGATTGCCGGCTTCGGCCATGCTGATTTCGATCCCTTCTTTTTTTAACCCGTTGACGTAGTCGCCGCTGCAATACTGCACCCCGCGATCGGAGTGGTGGATCAGTCCGGCCAGCGGCCCGCCTGCGTCCTTGACGGCCATCGCCAGCGCGTCCAGGCTCCAGCGCGTCTCCAGCGTCTGGCCCAGCGCCCAGCCCACGATCTTGCGCGACCACACATCGGTCACGAGGAATAGATACGCAAACCCGCCGCGGCAGCGGAGGTAGGTGATGTCGGCGACCCACACCTGATTGGCCCGCACGATCACAAGCCCGTCGATCCGGTTTGGCCAGATCCGGTAGCGGTGAAACGAGTTCGTCGTCCTTGTCCGCGAACGCCGCCGCTCCACCAGCAGGTGTTGCTCGCGCAGCACGTCGAAGAAGCGGTCGCGTCCCAGCTTGATCCCCATCGCGCCAAGGTCGCCCTGGGTCAGATGGTGCAGCTTGAGCCCACCGAGGCGCGGTAGCACCCGCCGCCGTTCGGCCACCAGCTGCACGACCATCTCCGTCTCAAGCGCCTTGGGCGGCTCGGCCGCCAGCGCCTTGTGGTGGCCCTGGCGTGTGATCCCCAGTTCTTGGCAAACATCGTTCATGGAGAACCTCACCCTTTCCTTGGCGAGCTGCCGGCGCGCACGCTGGACAGCCCCGGTCCGAACTTTTTTTTAAAGTCCTCGCCATACTGCGCCTCGGCTTCCTCCAGTGCCGACTCCAGCACGATCGCCTTGACCGTCGAACGCGCCAGCGCGTGCTCCAGCTCCGCCTTCTCACGCCGCAGCTTGACGATCTCCTCCTGCGCCGCCGCAAGCGCACTGGCCCGCCGCACGCCCCCTCCGGCCTTGCCGTACTTCGCCTGCCAGCCCCGGATTGTCTGCGCCCCGGCGATGGCGTGCTGGCGCTGGGCCTGCGCCACCGTCAGCTTGCCCGTCTCGATCTGCTCCACCACCAGCCGCTTGACCGCCTCGCCGTAACGCTTGCCCTGCGCCGAGACCCTGACTTCATTCACCAGACTCTTGGGCGATCCAGCCGCCGGCACCGGCACCGATTCAGGGGGAAAGGTCACACTCTTTGACTTCTCAGCCTTTTCCATCTTCAGGCCCTCCGTTCCTCACGGCGCTACCTCTAGTTGTTTCGCTCTTTCTTCGTCAACCTATTTCAGGACGGGACAGCGCTTGCTGGCTTGTAAGAAACTTGCTCCTTGTTCCTTCATTTTTCTTTACGAAGGCGTCCATTCAAAAAAGAAAACCTCTGAGTGCTTCGGCAAGAAGAGCGGGTTGGATTGGTTGCAACATACTTCTAAACGCAATCTCCGCGGAGGGCAAGATTCGCCTGATTGATGAGCATACCGCACATGATACAGCCCTAATTCGATCTGAGTATCGGAGAGTCCTGCCGCTAGTAGGTCTTAGCACAGACTTAAGGGGATGGACGCTTAGCGTGCTTCAAATTCTAAACAGAATTGGAAGGGAGGAGTTCAATCTCAACGAAGTCTACGAACATGAGCCGGAGCTTTTGACACTTTACCCCAATAATCGAAACATAAGGGCAAAGATTCGCCAGCAACTTCAGATCTTGAGAGATATGGGTCTCCTAGAGTTCGTTGGGTCAGGGAATTACAGGTTTCCCAAGCTTTCTCGGTGAATCTAGAAAGAATCCGAATAAAGATGACCGCAATCACCCTCACCCCCATGACCCCCGCCGAC
>JAPLUM010000478.1 GCA_026397605.1 Verrucomicrobiota bacterium
GTACCGCCAAAGAAGGCGTGCATCTTGCGGGCCAGGGCCTCTCCTTGATCATTGAACGCCTTCCGCTCAGCGGCATCCTTGATGCGGTTGGTGTTTTCATAAATCGCCTGCCAAGCTTCAAACTCATCATCCAAAGGCTCATACTCTGCATTGGTGACACACGAAACCGTGATGGCGTAGCTGTTCATGTCCCAGAGATACGCGCCGCCAAAATCCGGGGACACGATCAGTGTGGCGTGGCATTCGGGTTCTGGGATTTCGTGTCGTGGCATGGCTGCTTCATTCTCTCACTCCATGAGCGCCTTTTCCAGCTCGGCAATTTTGGCACCACTGTATTCGGTGTCTGGTACTGGGTTCATTTCGTCGTCATCGTTCATCTGCCACTCCTGCACACCAGACAAAGGGGCAATGCGCTTTAGTTCGACGAGGATCTGCAAGCCAAAGGCTTTGGGTGCGACCTCTGGCACCTCAAAGAGCAATGCTTCAAGTTTATTGTCCTCCTTTGGACAACAGAAAAGGTCCGTCCAGCGTTCCAGCCTCAGGTGGTAGGTGCTGTCTGTCTTGGTGGCAATGAGTCGGTATTCACCTGGTTCTGTCGCTAGCTGCATTATAGCCTCCGGCTTTCCCTGGAGCATGGCAAAAGCGACATCAGCCAAGTCGGCAAAGGGCTCTGTGAGATAGGAGGCTGCGACCGTCAACCGTTCGCTGTCTGTATCGAACCACATTTGCGCCCAACCGTGTTCGATCTCGCCAAAGGTGATTTTAAGCATACGTATGTTGAGTCAAAGGGTTCAATATTTGCGGAAGAGCCACCTCACTTTGGCTTGAAAGTCATTCGGATGGCAGCCCATGGAACGGGCGAAGTCCTCCACGTCCGCCATCTCGATCTTGGCGTTGAGGATTTGTCCGGGCTGGGAGCCGCAGCGGGCTTCGGCTTCTAGGCGTTCTTCGGCGGCGGGTGTGAGACGCTTAATAAGCTCTGCTTCATCTCGGCCATAGGCAGCGCGGAGGTGCTGGCGCTCGCCTTGATGGACGATCCAAGCTACCCAGCACACACCGTTTTCATGGCCGACCTGCTCCAGCTCCCATTCGTCGGGATTGATGCGGATGAAATGCGGGGTATGGCAGTCCGCCGTTTCCCAGGCGACCGGTGTTTCCTCATCGGGTGCGAGCACATTTTTATGATTGCCCATCGGACCGCAGCAACCGTTCCAAGAGCCGCGCGGCAGTGGCATGAGGGATTCACAGCCGAGCATCAGACTGCCGGGTTCCTCCCCTTTGCAGGTGATGCGCTCATTCTTCTTCACCTTCACGAAAGAGCCTGCTGGGAGCACCTCATGGGAGTCATGCATGTCCAGCAGCCACGGATGCCAGTGCTGGTATAGATCACGCGCCAGCAGCGTGCCGGTGGGCTTGTGGTAGATGTGGCAGCGCGGCATGGGATAAGAGGTGGAGCCGGTGACGTGGTGAAATTCAAGATTCATCCACGTCTATGCAACGACGGCCTACACTTCACGCGTCCGGCGCTGGGAGCGACTCCGGCTCCAGAGTCGCCGAAGCGTGCGCCGCGTCAAGGGAAGCCGAAGTAGGATACACCGCGAGAGGGAAGAAGACCGCGAGAGAATACCTTTCACAATCTCAAGTTGCAGGTTGTTTGTTTGATCCCATCATACTGCGGGAGTGACGTGGTTTGGCCATGTCGTAAGGTCTTTCCACGTTTTAAGACGTTAGCCCAAGGACGGCGTAAGCCGAGCATGAGGCGGGAGAGGCCGCTCCTCTCGATCACGATCCCGTGAACGGCATCCGTGGCGGGGCGGCGGCCCGTAGGAGTTGCACTTCTTTAGAGATGCGGATGTAGGCTTGGTTGCTGAGGTTGTGTACTAGGGGGATGACAATTGAGGAACGTCACGCACCTCGCTTATACGCCGACCACTTCGCCGCGCCTTTGCGGAAGAGCTTTGGCATCATTTCCCAAGCTCCATCAGCCTCGGTGAAAAAGCGATTGAGCAGTACGGGGGCGGAGCGATCACGCGCCTCCGCCTGCATGAGGATGGCGTGTCGATCAGACTCACCGCGGACTTCCCAGCTTACATGGCGTGCCAGCACATACATGAGGCTACCGCTGTAGTGGCCTTTGGTTAGTTCCTTCCGCGCCAGCTTCTCAGCAGCCTCCCAGTTGTCCTCGTGATAAACGGTAGCGCTGGCTTTGCCATCACGATCGACCACCATGAGCAAGGCTGTCCACCCATCGCCTGCCCGCAGTTTATTAGCTGCCCAGTCGGAGACTTGCATGAGCATGGCTTGCAGGCGTGCGGGCAGCGATTCGGATGAAAGCTTCGATGGAATTGCAGGAGAAGGAAGATCGAGCTTCCAAGAATTTATGGCTTTGGTCAGTGTCTCAGATGGGGTCGGCCAAAGGCCTAGCAACATGACAAATGTGGCCCAATGCTGACTTTTCTGCACAGCGGACGCTAAAATAAAGAACTCCACCTCCCATAGTGCGCCACAGGCCCAGGTATGTGCCCACCATTCCTCGATAGAGGAATGCACGGCGCAAAAAACGGGTCGTTGATCTTTTAAAGTGAAAACATCATGGAGTAACTCTACGCCTGAAGGGATTTCGATTTTCCCCGGACCTTCCACTGGTGAATCAGCCGTCAGCGCGCAGTCTTGGCGGCGGGCCGTGGCATGATTCACACGCAACATACTGAGTTCGCGGCTTGCCTCTTCACCCTGTGCCTGCCCACTTTGAGGCGAGGGCATGCAGCGCAGAAACACCTGCGACTTGTCCAGTGCTTCGAAACGCAGCTCGATTCCTGGCTGCGGATCGTCAAAGCATGACCAGCTATGGAAGGCGAGTCCCCGAACATCAAGTTGATGCAGATCAAAGTCAAACGGCAGCGGTGGCGGATCAACGGTCAGCACTTGATCTGCGACCGATTTCTTTTGTGTCATGTGCAGCGCCAATTCTTCACATTGCCGATCACCATGCTCCAAGTCCTCATTGGTGCTTTGATCGGCGTCTGGGTCATCCCAGCCTGCCATGAGTCCCTTCGGGAAGTTTTTCTTTCCCCATACATAGGCCACTGGGCACCAAGCTTCCTTGTGCAGAGGCCGCGCCTCCGAGTCGTTTATCAGAACTCCTCGGTTTAGCAGTTCCGTTGTCTGGCCCGGTGTGAAAGGCCCCCAGATGCGTCCTTCGGTGTCGCGGTGATAGACGAGTAGTTTCATGATGATGTGAGTTTTCCTACATAGGTCCTGACCGATGTTCCTCAAAAGTTCGGCAAAGTCTGGTCCCTTGTCGCAAGTGCCTCTTCCCAGCAGGCGACGGCTTCAAGAGTTCATCAATGATGAACACAACAAGCTCATCGAAGCGCTCCTTGGATAAATGGTTCCGAGTTCTAATCTTTAGTTTGAACTTAGCTTTGATCTTCTTGCCCAAACGTCCTGCGTTCATTCCGTCCACGCCTGACCAATACTCGATGGCGAGACCGAAAAGGTAATCGATGTAGTTCACTAGGTTTGCATCCGCACCGATGCTGTTGGCTGCATATTTGGATTTGGGCGCAGGTTTCGGTGCCGGGTGATGGATGTTGATGGTCACTGGCCTGTTATGCCCATTTCCCGGTGCGTGGACGTTAATTAATCCTCTTTGGCTGAGAGTATTCTCACTTTTCTTTGTGGGTTTTCTTGGAGCCTTGACCGCCGACTTCAATTCTTCGAGCGTCCTCCCAAGGTGTATAGAAAACAACTGCTCAAACTCGCGGCGGCTTTTGAAGGTCCAGTAAACACCCTTGTCGCTTATGTCTCGCCGAAACTGCTGCACTTTCTTGTATTGGTTTTCGTCGGCAACCTGTAAGGGCGATTCCAAGTCGGAGAAATAGAGTAGCACTCTTTTCTTTTGTTTGATCGCACGGAGAACCTCTTCTTGTGTTCCTGATTTGGCCTTGCCAGTTGGAGTCCCGAAGCGGCCCCAGAAAATGGCAACTAGGATATCTCCTTTGTCTATGATTTGACGGTTGATGACTGCCTGTGGGCGGCCTGAAAGATCGGGCGTGGCGTCTGTCTTCCAATGGGCAAAGCGAACGAATCGATCAGCGTCGAGACCGATCGAAAGATTCCACTGGTCCACAACCTGCTTCACCAGATCAATCTCCTTGGTGACATCAGAAGGACCGCAGCAAACAAGTTGGTAGATGGTTTGGGTCTTTGGCATGGGAAAGGCGAGTTTATGCGAATGGCATCATCCTATTGCTCTGCAAACGGCATTCTCGGCGGGGCTGTGTCCCACAGGAGCTTGACTTCTTCGGGGGTGAGGGCGTAGGCTTGGTTGATGAGGTCGCTGAGGGTGCGTTCGAGTTGCAGGGTTTCGGCGGCGAGGGTGCTGGCGGGGTCGATGCTGTTCGTGTATTCGCTGCGCAGGGCGGCGAGGCTGGCGGCGGTGAGGGGCTGCTTCTTGCCGCGCAGCTTTTTCACTTCGGTGATGAAGGCGTCAGAATCTAGGTCGGTCAGGGCCTGGAGTTTCTGGCTGGGCTTCTCGATGGCGTATTCCACGCGCAACCAGTCGAGCACGGTGCGCTGCGTCTGCTGCTGGCTAGCGGTGATATCAATAAGTCGGCGCACGGCGGACTCGGCGGCGGCACGGATGGCGAAGGTGGGTTCGGCGATGGGTAGCGCTTCCATTAGGAAGCCCATCGGGGAAAGAGCTTCGTCCTTCATGTGTGGTAAGTATCGCCAGTTGTGCCACCACATCAGCGGGGAGTTCAGCACGGCGAGCAAGTAAAGATCGTCGCAGGTGATGAAGAACGTCTTGTTGTTCCCGTAAAAGCCTTTGGTATCCAAGGCATAGCAAGGATGAAATTGAATCTCCTGGTAGCTGATCTTGGGCTTCTCGAACTCACGCCAGTAATCTATCGAGTCCTGAATCTCGAACCACTTGTAGGTGCCTGCTTTGCGTCCCGGCCATTCACCTCCAGTCCAATCGTTGGGCTTGGGTTCAAGCTGCTGTTTGAACTTCTCAAGATGGGTCTTCACTCCAGGATAGGCTTCGATGTCGATGCCTCGCCGAGTGAATATGATCCACGTCTCAGCCCACTCCGATTGCCAACGGTTCACGTCCTGGCCTCGCAGATAGGGATGAATGATCTCGTTGCTCTTGGGATCGGCTTTTACGATCTCGTTCCGGGTTTGGGGGCCGATGAGGAAGGCTTCGTTGCAACCTGTGACGATGCCGCGCAGCGGCTTTACACCCACGAAGTTTTTGAGAGGCTTGCCGGTGCTGCGTATCTTTTGAATCAAGGCGGAAACTGCCTGCGGTTCCAACTGCCAGCTCTCCACGCCAAGCTGTTCGACATCCATCTCCGCGCCTTCTTTCTCGATCTGCACGCTGAGGTCGTCGATGCGGAGCTGCTCACGCGGGATGGTGCAGAGGCGGGCGGTCTTGGGCTTTTCCTCACTCGTGGGTTTCTCGGCGACGATGATGCAGGGGAAGACATCGGCTTCCTCGAAGATTTGCTTGGCGTGGCCGAAATCGACGACGCTGCGAATCCAGGCCTGGTCACGGAAGAAGCGGCGCAGCGGCTCGCCATAGCCGGCCTTCATCCATTTGTTCGTGACGATGTAGGACATGAGGCCGCCGGGTTTCAACACGCGCTGGCCCAGCTCGTAGAAGTAAACGTAGAGATCGGCCATGCCGTGGTAGCTGGCATAGTGCGCTTCCAGCCAAGGCTTGAAGGGCGTGAGGAGCTCCTGCCGCACATACGGCGGATTGCCGACGACGACATCGAAGCCGCCCTGCGCGAAGACTTCGGGGAAGGCACTCTGCCAGTCGAAGGCCTTGGGATGCACGGCGGTGTCGCTGACGACGCTATTCCCCTCGCGGATGCTGTGGTCGAGGCTGGTGAGCTGCTTGCCGTGCGCGGCGGTTTTGATCCACAGGCTGAGCTGGCAAATCTGAATGGCCTCGGCGTTGAGATCGACGCCGTAGAGGTTGTGCTGGAGGATCTGGCGGTCGAGATCGAAGAGCGTGCGGTGGCCGCGCAGTTCTTCCAGGCGTGCATTCGAGACTTCATAATGCGCGTGGAGCTGGTCGAAGGCCTCAATGAGAAATGCTCCGCTGCCACAAGCAGGGTCGAGGATACGCAGAGTTTTCATCACTTCCTGCCACTGCTCCCAGAAGTGAATGAGGGCCTTGCGCTGCGGTTCATTGAGCGCGGCGAGGTCGTAGGCGTTCGGGTCGGCGAGCGGTTTCTTGGCTGTGCCTGTGGCAGCGGCTTCCTCAGTGAGGCGTAACGCTTCGAAGCGCTGGCTGATGACGGCCCCGAGTGTCTGCTCGACGATGTAACGAGTGATGAAGGCTGGGGTGTAGAACGCGCCTTCTTTTTTGCGGCGATTCTGGGCCTGCTTGTCATCGGCGGCGCTGCCGCCAGTCTCCAAGTCCTGGCGCAGACGCTCAAGGTCAGTAATGGATTGCTCAAAGATGTGGCCCAGAATGTCCACGTCGATGACGGGGCGGATCTCCACGCTGTCGTCAGCGTCCTCGGCCTCGCGGGCGGGACGGTAATCGTATTCGGCGAGGTCGCGGAAAAGTGCGCAGACTTCATCCGGTACGGCGAGGGTATCGAGTCCCGCATCATGGGCGAAGAGGCCGCCATTGTAGGCGGGGATTTTCAGCCCTGCATTGCCGACATCAACACTGCGGAAGAGGCCACGGAAGTTTTCCCAAATGGGCCGGGGATTGTAGAGATCGCTGTGGCAGAAGGCGCTGCGGACGGTGTTCGCCGGGAGCAGGCCGCGATCTTCGCAGAAGGAGCAAAAGAGGATGCGGTCCAGCAACTTCTGTGTGCAGCGCAGGATTTCCTGCGGCGCACTGGCAGCATTGGCGATGCGGAGATGACCGAAGACCTGCTGGCGGATGTCGGCGTAGAGTTTGTAGAACTTGTTCGTCAGCTCGCGCCCAGCGGACTCGGAGGAACGCAGCAGCGTATCGAGATGGCAGGCCCCTGTCTCCGGCACGACGCGGGCCGCACCGAGCAGGAAGACAAAGCGCTTGAGCAAGACGGCATCACTGGCGAGGCGGGTGGCCTCAAAGCGCTCGTAAGTCTGCTGGTTCGAGCCTTTGTGATAAAGCCGCGTCTCCCGCATGGAGGTAACGATGATCCAATCACACGGCAGATTGATGGCGTAGCGGTAAGCCTGATCGACCGCAGACATGCGGCGTCCGGCAAAGGGCCGCTCCAGCGGATCGCGCGTGCCTTTGCCCTCGACAGCGACGATGAACTTCTTTGTCTCCGAGGTGAAGCGCCCGAGCGCAGCATCGGCGAACTGGCCGTCCACCTCGACATGCGTTTCACGCAGCAGCGTGAAGCTATCGCCCGCGCCCGCAGGACCGGAGTAGCCGAGGAGCTGGCCGAAGATGTCGGTGAGGAACTCGGGCAGCAGCGCAGTTTCCTTGAAGGTGTCCGCTTTACCCGAAGCGATGAGATCCGCCCAATGCTGGAGGCGGGGCCGAGCCGTCTCCACGGAATCCGGCAGGGTGAAGTGATGGACGTGCTGGCGGACGAGTTCCGGTGAGAAGAGGGGCTTGGTTTCGACGGCCATGGGAACCTCTTTTTAAAGAGAGGGTTAGGGATGGGGTCAAGCCATGTGTTCTCTTGTGTGTTCTCTAAACCATGGTTCACCTCGGAATAAAGCCACCTCTTTTCTCCACGCGGCACGTCAATTCAGGCTGGAAAGCCTGCAACACTCTTTAAAGCCTTCATCACTTTTTCTTCTTCACCACCTTGCTGGCCTTAGCGTTGTTAGCGGCGCTGCGGCCATTGGGTTTTTCGGGATCAAAGGCGGGGTTCTTTGTCGGCATGAGGGCTCCGACGTCTTTTTGCCAGGCTTGGAGTTCGGTGCGTAGGGCTTTCGTGCGTTCGGGTTCTTTTTCAGCAAGGTTGGTGGTTTCGCCAATGTCGGTGCTGAGGTTGTAAAGTTCGTAGCGGTCGTTTTCAAACCAGTGGATGAGCTTCCAATCACCCCGGCGGATCGCTGCGCCGGGGGCTCCGCCTTGATTACCGTAGTGCGGGTAATGCCAGCAGAGGGCACGCTCAGGAAGATCGCCTTTGCCTTCTAGGATGGGGCGCAGACTGACACCGTCGATTTTTGAGATGACTTTGGCACCGGCGAAGTCGGCGAGCGTGGCAAAGTAGTCGGGACTGCACACGGGAGTATCGATCGTTTGACCGGCTTTCAGCACCGCAGGCCAGCGAATCAGGAGCGGCTCGCGGATGCCGCCTTCATAGAGCCAGCCTTTGCCGCCGCGGAGAGGCAGATTACTGGTGGGTGAGCCTTCGCTGGTGCTGAGGCCACCGTTGTCGGAGGTGAAGATGACGAGTGTGTTTTCGGCCAAGCCTAGGGCATCAAGCTTAGCCAAAATGGTGCCGACGGCAGTGTCCATGGCCTCGACCATGGCGGCGTAGGTGACGTGCTCCTGGACGAGGCGGACATCGCGGAACTCTTCACGGCCAATCTAGGGCTCCATGGCCAGCTGTTGGCGCTTGGCGGCATACTTGGCTTCCAGCTCTTTTTTAGCGTTGAGCGGCGTGTGCACATCATAAAATGAATAGCAGGCGAAGAAGGGCCGAGACTTGTTCGCTTCGATAAAGCGGCAGGTTTCCGCAGCCAGACGGTCTGCTAGGTGCTCGCCAGGCGGGCCATCTGGCAGGCGTGGGTTAGCGTAGGGAGTGAAGTATTTTCCAGGTCCATACGGGCCACCTTTTTCCACACCGCCCATATTGATTTCATAACCTTGATCTTCGGGATACCAGCCCTCCATGCCGAGGTGCCATTTGCCGGCAAAGAAGGTGGCGTAACCCGCAGTCTTCATCATTTCGGCCAGGGAAATCTCCTCATGAGCTAGGCGATCCTGATAGGGCGCAGGTAGCAGCAGCGTGTTACGTTTCCAAAGCTCTGGCTTCAAGGGCGCGCCGATATAGTCCGTGATGCCCGTGCGCTGTGGCCAGCGACCCGTCTGCACGGCAGCTCGCGTAGGTGAGCAGACAGGGCATGCCGCGTAAGCCTGGGTAAAACGAGCTCCTTCTTTGGCAAGGCGGTCAAGGTTTGGTGTCTCGTAAAACGTGCTGCCATAGCA
>JAPLUM010000448.1 GCA_026397605.1 Verrucomicrobiota bacterium
TATGGTAATTTGTACAGCGCTATCTTCATTATATAGCCACTCTGTCATTCAATGTTGTCCATGCGTAAGCCCTGAGTTTCAAGTTTCAAGTTTCAAGTTTCGCGTTCCAAGTTCTCTGAATCAGGACTTTACAAAGCAATATTGGCACACTCAAAAAGTGTGGGATGCTACATTCGCAAGTCGTTGGTTTTTATGTCATGAAACTAGAAACCTGAAACTAGAAACAGGATTTTAACCTTAAGCATGGGTAAAGGTTCAGAGCACATTCACCGCTGCGCCGCCGTCCACGACGATTCCCTGCCCTGTGATGTAGGCTCCGGCTTCGCTGGCCAGCAGGAGTGCGGGCCCGGCTAGCTCACGAGGGGCAGCCCAGCGCTTCAAAGCGGTGCGATCGGCAAAGTATTGCTTCTCTTCATCATTGAGCAGCTTCCCTGGCATATCGGTCAAGAACGGCCCAGGGCAGAGGCAATTCACCGTGATGCCGTAAGGCCCCAGATCCAACGCACTGGCACGCGCCAGACCAATCAGCGCGGCCTTACAGGCACAATAGACATTTCGCTTCAAGCGACCGCCAACCCCCAAAACACTGGAGATATGGATCACGCGTCCCCATTTCCGCGCTTTCATGCCTGGGACTAAAGCGCGGGTCAGTGACATCACGCTGGTCAGATCCACCTCCACATTCCGATCCCAGACTTCATCCGTGATTTCGTCAATGGCCTGGGGATTGTTAATGCCTGCGTTGTTCACCAAAATGTCGATCTTTCCCATTCTAGCTTCCGCTTCAGCCGCGAGAGCTCGGACCTGAGCCCGATCAGCCATATCTGCGACCATCCACTCGACACGCACCGGCAGCCCAGCGCCGATTTCGGCAGCAGCAGCCTGGAGTTCATCGGCATTTCGACTGGAGATGAACACATCTGCCCCAGCCTCAGCAAAGCCGCGCGCCATGGCCTTGCCCAGTCCCTTACTGCCGCCGGTAACAAGTGCACATTTGCCAGAGAGATCAAAAAGAGGAGAAGCCATAGTCTCCTCGGATAGCACGAAGCTAGAAGATGCAAAGCCAAGACTTCTCCAGATTCTGGAGTTCCCTGCCTTCGCTCAAGTCGGATTCATTTCCTGACCTTAAAAATAACCTGTTTTAGCCCTGAAAACTCCTGCACCTCTCGCTCGACCGGATGTCCTAGCAGATGCTCCAGGACGTCACATTCGATTTCAGCCAATCCTGGATACTTTTCTAATAACGGAGCCAGGGGCTGATGATAGTCCACCAGTCGCAAGGCACCGGTCTGTGAGGATTCGATCATACACATATGCCCATCAGCCGTGCGAAGGCGCGCAAGCACGATGGCCTTATTTTCGAGGATGGTTTCTTTTTGGAGTTTCACCGCCCAGGCTTGGCATTTAGTTTGAAACCAGGAATGCAAAAGTTTTTCGGGCGCTGTCGGCCCAAAATTGCGCTCAGCCTGTGTCAGCAGTTCCAGCATCATCTGACAGGTGACGGAAGGAAACAGAGGATCCAACTTCACCGTCAGACGGTACAACTTTTCAGGCCGACCATGTGGCACGGCACGCCGAAAACAATCCAAGTGACCCTTCTTTTCCATCTCAGTACAGTGCTGCTTTACTCCCATGTAACTCATCTTCATCACCTCAGCCAACTCACGCACCGTCATCCCGTNNNGGCGAATGAAAAAGCGTGCGGAGAATGGTCAACGGCATGGCCAAAGAGAATCAGCTATCATGCACCATTTTGAAAAAGACGACAGCTCAGAAAACAGCTTTAGAAAAAAACCGCCCAAGTCATTTCTCTGAAAGGCTAATGACCAAGGGCCGATGGTCGCTAGCTTTATCAAAATCACGCGCTGTGTAAATGCGCGCTTTTCGGAGATCAATCAGGGGACGCAGACTGCGGCTGGAAAACAAAAAATCCAGCCGTGAATAAACATCGGCAGAATCCCAGAAATGCGTCCAGACAAGACCGTCAGAATCATGCAGCGGCAGATCCGTCATGTAGGCCTCAGAGGAGCGACTGCCAATGATCTCAGCGATCGCAGGCTCGTTGCGGTGCTCGTTGAAGTCACCGTAACAGAGCATTTTCACAGAAATGTCCTGCTTGAAAATCGAGTCGATGTGAGAGCGTAGAAGATGGGCTTCATTCCGACGCATCATGGCTTCATCCGCTCCAGGAATAGACCGTTTTGAT
>JAPLUM010000322.1 GCA_026397605.1 Verrucomicrobiota bacterium
TCGTGATCCGCGTGGTGAGGAGTTGCTGAAAAAGACTTACACGGCGGATGACTCTGGGGCCATCAACGATGCGCTGATGCTGGGCGATGAAGCCACGCTCGGACAGTATAACATCCAGTTTGTCTGGAAGCGCACGCTCAAGGAAGGCGAGCATCTCGGGCAGCACCATTTCCGTGTCGAGGAGTACAAGAAACCTGAGTTTGAAGTCAAAGTGGAGGCTCCTGAAAAACCGGTAGCGCTGGGCGACAGCTTCGAGGTGAAGGTGAAGGCGGATTACTACTTCGGCGGGCCGGTGAAACAGGGGAAAGTGAAGTATAAAGTGCAGCGCAGCGCGCATACGGACCGCTGGTTCCCGATGGGGCGCTGGGACTGGCTCTTTGGCAGCGGCTACG
Source organism: Verrucomicrobiota bacterium (assembly GCA_026397605.1). Lineage (GTDB taxonomy): Bacteria > Verrucomicrobiota > Verrucomicrobiia > Verrucomicrobiales > Verrucomicrobiaceae > Prosthecobacter. Next base: position 393 of record JAPLUM010000322.1, read on the forward strand.
GCTGGCGGGCCAGCTACTACGACTGGTATCCTGGCGCGCGGAACTGGTGCTTCTGCATTCCTCGTTATCCATGGATTCGCTGGCACAGCGACCCGCCCGAACTCGTCGCCGAAGGTGAAGCCGCGCTCAAAGAAGACGGCACCTTCAGTGTGAAGATCGACACCGCTTTGGCCAAGGAACTGCATGGCAATGAAGACCACCGTTACGAGATTGATGCCGAAGTCACCGATGCCTCAAGGCGCACGATCTTTAGCAAAGGCAGCGTCCTGGCGGCACGGCGCGCCTTTGAAGTCTATGTCTCACTGGATCGCGGTTACTACAATGCGGGTGATAGCGGAGAAGTCCGTGTGAATGCCCGAACCCTGGATGGCCGCGCGGTGAAGGCTACGGGTGAACTGGTGCTCTATCGGCTGACTTATGGCAAAGATGGAACACCGAGCGAGGAGGCTGTTTTTAGCGAGAAGCTGGCGCTGAGTGCCGACGATGACCGCACAGGGACTGTGCGGACCACTTTTAGCAAAGGCGGCCAGTACCGCGTCTCCGCCAAACTCAAAGATGAAGCAGGGCATGAGATCGAAGGCATCAGCTTTGTCACCGTTCGCGGGGCTGGCTTTGATGAGGGAAAAGATTTCCGTTTTGATGACCTCGAACTCATCACTCAAAAGGACGAGTATGCTCCAGGCGAGGAAGTGGAAATCACCCTCAACACCAATCGCAACGGCAGCACTGTCGCGCTGTTTTTGCGCACGCAGAATGGCACTTATCCAGAGCCTATCTGGCTGAAACTCGAAGGCAAAAGCACCACGCACCGCTTCAAACTCACAGAGGCGGATCAGCCAAATCTGTTCATCGACGCCTACACCGTCAGTGATGCCAAGGTGCATCAGGTGACGCGCCAAATCGTCGTGCCGCCGAAGAAGCGAATCGCTACCGTAGAACTGATGCCAGACGCGCAGACCTATCTGCCTGGCCAAGGGTCCAAAGTTAAAGTGCGCGTTAAAGATGCGGATGGGAAACCCTTCGTCGGGCAGGTCGTGCTCACCGCTTATGATAAGGCTCTTGAATACATCTCCGGCGGCAGCAATCAGGAAGACATCCGGCCTTTCTTCTGGGGCTGGAAACGCAGTCATTATCCGCAGGTGGCAGACTCGCTGCGAGAGGTGCAGACCGGACTGCAACGTGAGAGCGAGACAGGGATGGATGTGCTGGGAGTGTTTGGAGGAGATGTGACCAATACTCTGCGTAAAGAAGAGTTATCCCTTGGAGGTGGTTTTGGTGGTGGCAGGGAACTCAGAAAATCCACCATGAGAGGCAGAGTTGCGGCTGCACCGATGTCGATGATGGCAGACTCCTTTGCCGCAGGCGGAGCAATGCCTGCCGCGGCGCCTCCGCCAGCCCCGATGATTGCCGAGGCAAAAGCATTTCCGGGTGCAGCCGGTGACTCAGAAGCCCCCGGCCCCCAGCCCATGATCCGCACCAACCTCGCCGATAGCGCGGTGTGGGTAGCGGATTTCGTCACGGATGCGAAGGGCGAAGGCGAACTGAATTTCACCCTGCCAGAGAATCTCACCACCTGGAAGCTGCGCTCCTGGGTCATGGGCCCGCAGACACAAGTCGGCGAAGCCGCCGTTGAAGTCATCACGCGGAAGAATCTCATGGTCCGACTGCAAGCCCCACGTTTCTTTGTGGAGAAAGACGAGGTCGTGATCTCTGCCAACGTCCACAATGAGCTGGACGTCGCGCAGGACGTGAAAGCCGTACTGGAGCTTGAAGGTGGCGTCTTGGAGTTCGTAGTCCGGCCTTTAGGCCGCTCTGAACCGCCTAAAGGCGGAACTACAAACGAAGAACGGGCTGAAGCCCGAACTACGAACGTCACTATCCCCGCCCACTCGGAGCATCGCTTCGACTGGCGGGTCAAAGTCACCGTTGAAGGCGAAGCCAAAATCCGCGTCAAAGCCCTGGCTCAAAAAGACAGCGACGCCATGGAAATGACCTTCCCCGCCTACACGCATGGGATGCTGAAAACAGATTCCTGGAGCCTGGCTCTGCGCCCAGATCAGGCCAGTGGTAAGATCACGGTCAAAGTTCCTGCCGAGAGAAAGCCCGAACAGTCAAGGCTCGAAGTACGCTTCTCACCGACCCTTGCCATGGCTCTGGTGGATGCCCTGCCCTACCTCGTGGATTACCCGTATGGCTG
>JAPLUM010000805.1 GCA_026397605.1 Verrucomicrobiota bacterium
ATCTCCAGGATCTTCTGGAGCAACTACGCCAAGCCTTAAAAGCTAGCGATGAAGAGCGCATTTCCAAGCTCGTGGAATCACTCGTGCACATCTCTCCTGAAGAGAAGTTGCGCCTTCTGCCTGAATACGTGCAGGCTGACAACATCCGCCGTGTGCTGCGCAGTAAACAGGCAGAAGACAAGATGCCCGCACTGCTGAATGAAGCCGATTCTTTAAGGAACCTGGGCGATTGGCGCGGTGTCGCACTCGCTTTAGAAATCGTGCGTGAACTCATCCAGGCACACGATCTGGAGCTATGCTCTGATGCCATGAATCAGCAGCTAGAGGACCTCTCCCAGTATGTGCGGCAAGAGCGGGTGGCCAGTGAGCGGAAACGCGGCTTTGAAAATGCATTGAACACGTTCACAAACTTTGCGCATGAGGCCGATACCAGACTGCTCGTCGGGGCAGGCCCAGCCTTTGCAGAAATCGTCGGCATGGATGATGAATTCGTTCGTCGCTGGCGTGATTTAGAGGGATTCCAGATGCCTGTGGCAGATGCCACACTTCAGCGCCTACGTCAGACGGGCCAGTCGATCCGCGCACGTCTGGATCAGCTGCAAAGTCGCCGCAGAATGCGATCCATTCTCTCAGCTGCCGCAATCATCGTCTTTGTCATTAGTATTGCCATCGTTGCCAATCATGGCTGGCGCGCACGGGCTTTTACGGATGAGCTCGTGAGTTACAAAGCTCGCCAACTCTGTGAACCCGCTGAGAAGCTGATCACCAGCCTGCACGCCGATGAAGCTCAGATGCTGCGGTGGCCATTTCTAAAGACGAAGGTCGAGGAGACTGAGGCCTGGACCCAGCAGGCACGTATGCTTTCTTTGGAGGCAGATCAGACGATTCATGCGCTGGAATCCGAAGCCGTGAAGGGTTTTGCAGGAGCGACTCCCGTAGAAATTTTAAAACGATTGGAAGATGCCAGATCTCAGGTTGGTCAACTGCCCAGCGATCTTGCTCAGTCGGCGACCAATCGACTGGCTGCACTGAAGTCCAAATCTGAGCTCATGTTAAACAGCGTGAACCAAGAGCGCAGTGGCACTGGACGCAAAGCCCTGGATGAAATCACCGCTCTCCAGGAAAAGAATCTCAGCTATGAACGGCCAGCAGTAGAGGTAGCCGAAGCGGTGCGAAAAATCGAAAGCCTACTCCTCAATCTCGAAGGCTGGATGAAGCCTGAAGCTGACTCCCTGCAACTGCCCGCCGATCTGGAAGCGGGAGTGAAATCCGCTAGAATGCGAGTCACTGGTTTCAAAACGGAATTGGATCGTTTCGCCAAAGTACGTGAGGCCAGTGCAGGGGCTTTGACTTTGGAGACATATAAAAAGTCCTTGTTAGCCTGGCAAGACATCCGCTTTGCAGAGGCAGCCCCAGCTTCCATCATTCTGGGTCAGATACCAACAGAGGAGCAGTTCTTGGCCAACCTATTGACTGAAGGAGATCTTTCGCAGTGGAAGGCCACCGTAGAAGATGTGGGGGGCGCTCAGATGATTCCATCTGCGCCCATGGATACTGATTTGAAGATCCTCTTAGCCTTACGTGATGATGCCTACCTCAATGGTGTTTGGGAAAACATCATCGTCGATCATGCTCGTGGTCAAGCTACCCGCAGCGTCTGGTCAAAAGGCCCACTAGAGGAAAGCCGTGTGGGTGAGACATTGCGGCGCTGGAGTGGCCTTTCCTTTGATCCCCATGCTAACGACACGGGGGCTGCCTTTGTGAAGAGCGAGTTCAAGCGCATCACAGCTGGCTCCAGTGAGCAGGGGCAGAGTATGCAATCCTCGAAAGCGAGCGCGGCCACACAGTTCATGGATTCCTTACAGCTGAACCGCATGACTGATGCCACAGGCGAGCGCTGGCAGAGAAGCCTGCTTGAGCTGTTCGATAAAATCACGCAGAGCCAAACAGCACCGACTCTGGTGAAAGCCTATGTCATGCTTGAGTTGGAGCGCATCACGCGGTCTCAGCCTTATGCATGGGGACTTCACCTCACGCCGACTCTGCGCGCCGATATGGCAGAATTACAGAAGATCGTTGCAGGGTATCCACTGCGCAGTGAAGACTGGATGCTGCCAAAAGTGCGCGCAACCTTGGGCCTGCCGTTGACCAAGTTCTTCGAGTCTCGTCAGACGCGTCAGTATCAAAAGGAAGCCCAAGCCAAGCGCGAGCTACTCAGGAGCATCCAGCTCGCTGGGCTCAAATTTGGCGGCTATGTCGGGAGTGACCTCACGCTGCATCTCATCAATGCAGCCAGAGTCCGCCCAGAACTATGGGCGCTTGGAAAAGAGGGACCTGTGCTTTTAGCCAGTGAGGCGAAATCAACTCCCACGGGAGTCTTGCGGCTCAGTCCCATTTTCTTCATCCCCGCAAATCGTGCCGCACTTATGCAGCGCTATCGCTCAGCCATCAGCGGCAGCACTTCTGACGCACCAGCAGCCACAGCGGCGCAGACACCTTTTTTAGACGCCCCTTGATCATGTCAGCCGACCCACAGCTCCCATTACAATGGCGTGGCAAAAGCTACGGCCCGTGGACGTACGCGGAGATTCATCAACGCTTGATCGACGGGGAAATCCACTCTCTCTATCAAGTAAGAGTCCAAGGTGCGTGGATGCCACTCCGTGACCACATCGAGCAAACAGAAGCCGCAACTTTGCAACAGCAAGCGGCTGACAGAGCGGCACGTATCCGCCAGCAAGAGGCGGAAAAAGTCGTTCAAGTCCGTGTTCGCGGACGAGGCCACATCGAAGGTCCTATCAAGCGACCCAATCCCTTTGCCAATCCTCCGCCTGTTTATGTGAAAGGGGCTTCACCTTTGTCGCAGTCATCTATGGACTACAGCCCAGCTGAGATCGCGCCGACATGCTGGCTGGCCGTAGCTGCCTTTGTAGTCAGCTGCTGTAGCTTTGTGCCTTATCTGAATCTGGTGAGTTGGCTGCCGAGTCTGGTGCTCGGACATTTAGCCATGGCTCAGAACCAACAAGAACCAAGCATGGAGGGGCGCGGGCTAGCTCTCGGCGCCCTCATCATTGCCTACTCAACGCTGGTGTTTGCGGCTTTGAGCTTCATGTTCCAGCCTAGCCTCTTTTACCGCATCTTTCCCATCGCTGGTTAATTTTTACGCCCATGTCATCTGAACCATCTACCTCACGCGAGTCCTTGCTCGGCAATAATCCATTTCAGGGCTCCATGCTGATGCTCGACTGGGCACGCTCTGATCCTGAGCGGCGGCTTGGCTTCAAACCTGGACGCTTCACCTCACCGAACAAAGCCTTGTCACTGCTCGTTGGCTTAGCCTTGACGGTGATCTTTTATGCCACACTTCAAATCGGTCTTGCAGGCTGGAAGGAAGCTCAGTGGTTCATCGACATGTTCACCAAACGTGGCCCCTGTCCTTATCCGACGATGTTGTTCTTCTTCTGGGCCTTAGCTATGATGTTTTTTAAATGGCGTAAGTTCCAGCTACAGCGGCGCGCGTTGACCCTGCCTGTGATGCCTCAGCAGCCCGACTTTGAGCTGACGCCAGCCACGGCCCGGGCTGTGCGTGAGCGCATGAGCGCCATCGTGGATCATCCACATCACTTCATTTTGTTAAATCGGATCGACTTGGCTTTAGCCAATCTTCACAACATTGGTCAAACAGCGGATGTGGCAGCGATCATTAAGATTCAGGCCGAGAATGATGAGGCGCAGATCGCTTCTAGTTATGCGCTGGCTCAGGGCTTCCTTTGGGCGATTCCAGTGCTGGGATTCATCGGCACCGTGCAGGGTCTCAGTCAGGCCATTGGAGCGTTTGCCACCACCCTGGCTGCTGGCGGAGATATGACCGCGCTGCGCGGATCTCTGCAAAATGTCACTGGCGGTCTGGCCACCGCTTTTGAAACCACCCTGGTAGCGCTGGTCTGCGCGCTCATCCTACAATTGCTCGTCAGCTGGCTGCAAACACTGGAGTCGGAGTTTCTCGATGAATGCAATGAAATCTGCCATAAAAACGTGGCAGGCAAACTGAGGCTCAACGCCAACTAACCCCATGAAAGCGCGCTTCGGCAGGCAAGGCGGAACAGGCGTGAGCTTCTTCGCTTTTCAGGACATCATCACCGGCA
>JAPLUM010000685.1 GCA_026397605.1 Verrucomicrobiota bacterium
GGCTGTCGCGGTTTTGTGCCTCAGCGGTGTCCCTGGCCTTGCCCACTCATAGGCCACGCCGTCTGGAACTGCGCGATGTCGGGTTACTCCGAGGATGAGCGTGAACGGCTCAATGCAACAGCGACTTCACCCGTCTCCCGCTCCCGCTACTGCGAACAAGATCGTCGCGTTCCGCTGCTGGCTCTTTGACCGTGGCGTCACCTACACGTTCTCCAATGTCGATTGGCCAACGATGCCACTTCGAATGCCAATCGAAGCTACTTCTTTTTCCCTGTGCCTTTGCCTTTCTTGCCACCGCCTTCGCCAGCGTTGCCTTCCATCAGATCGGGCAGCGGGAGGTAGTCCCAGTCGAGGATCATTTTTTCGGCGAGGGCGGCGCGGAGTTCGCGTTCGGTGGTGGCGGCCTCGGGTTTGCCGCTGAGGTTGTTGAGCTCGGCGGGATCGGCTTCAAGGTCGTAGAGTTCATAGACGGGGCGCGGCGTGGTGAAGTAGGTGGCCTTCATGCCTGCGGGGAGTTTTCCAGTAGCATTGGCTTCCTGCATTTGCTTCCAGGCCTGACCTCCGGCGGAATCGACGGGTGAATACGGAATCCAAGGCGTGCAGTTGTAGATGAACTTGAAGCGATCACTGCGCACGGCACGGGCGAGGTCATAACCAGCATTCGTCATGCCCACTTCGACCGGGGCGGAGCCATGCGGGCCGCGCTCGACGAAGAGGCGCTTCCTAGGTGTCTGCGCTTCGCCTTTGAGCAGGGGCAGGAAACTAACACCGCTCATTTTGGATCCGGCTTCGAGTCCTGCGGCAGCGAGCAGCGTCGGCGCAAGGTCCTCCGCACTGATTAGGGCACGCGAATCACCACCAGGCTTCACCACGCCGGGCCAGCGGACGAGGAAGGGCACGTTCGAACCGGGATCGTAGAGGGAACCTTTGCCATGCGGCATGGCCATGCCGTTGTCACCGCAGAAGACGATGATGGTGCTGTCCATGAGGCCACGTTTTTTCAGCACGTCGAGCACGTCCGCAATGGTGCGGTCCACACGATTCACCTCAGCGCAGTAATCGGCGAGCTGCTCGCGCACTCCGGGCAGATCTGGCCAATGCGCAGGCACTTTCAGTGATGCGGGATCAGGTCGGAACTCAGCGGGCGCATTCCAGGCGTGATGCGGGTCGCTGAAATTTGCCCACATGAAGAAAGGCTTGTCCGCAGGCTTCTTGTCAAGAAAGGCGGCTAAGCTGCCAGCGACAGCAGGGTCTCCACAGCCGTTCAGGAAATCGACCCGCTTTTCAAAGGTCTTTAGCTCATGCTCTGCAAACACGCGGGCGATTTCTGGCCCACCCTTGCCCGAACCATCGAGATGAAAGCTGCGGCCGCAAATGCCTGTGAAGTAGCCGCCTTTATCACGAAGCAGTTCCGGCAGCGTGATCTCATCACGCGGCAGCGGCGCGGAGAATCTCGTCATCCGCGCAGCCACGGGCGAGCGGCCTGTCATAAGGGTGGCACGGGAGGGCACGCATTGCGGTGCTCCGGTAAAAAAGCGATGAAACTTCATGCCTTCGGCTGCGATTTGATCGAGCGTTGGTGTTTTGACGTTGGTGTCACCATAAGTACTCAGGAAGGGATAGCTGTGATCGTCACTGAGTAGAAAAAGGATGTTGGGCTTCGCCGCGAATGATGAAGTCGCGATAGCTAGCAAGGAAAAGAGAAGGTGCTTCATGAAACCATGAAACGACGCTGAGCACCTCGTATTTCAACGGATATCCTCAGCTTAAACCATACGATCCTTCAGTGCACGGGCTACAGCGGCGGCGCGGCTGTGGACGTTGAGCTTGGTGAAGAGATTGCGCGTATGAGTGCTGGTGGTGTGGATGCTGACTTGCAGGCGGTCGGCGATTTCTTTGGCAGTGAGTCCTTCCACAAGGAGTTTTAACAGATCGAGCTCACGTGGTGACAAGGTGATAGGCTGCGCAGCTGGCTTCGTGAGCTTGGCCAGCATCTTGACGACGCTGGCTGCGACCTTTGGCGACATCGGAGAGCCGCCTTCAGCCGCCTCTAGGATGGCGGCGACGACGGTTTCAGCGCGTGAAGTTTTCACCAAATAACCGCTGGCTCCGGCACTGATGGCACGGCTGATTTTCTCTTCATCTTCAAAGACAGTGAGGATAACGATACGGCATTCAGGAGCGAGTGTGTGGACGTCTCCCATGATGTCTAGCCCGCTGCGTCCTGGCAGGCCAACATCTAAAAGTAGCACATCTGGCTGATCATCGATGGAGGAACGCTTCAGCGCACTGAGCATGGTCTCACCATTGGCAAAGGCCAAAGCTGGAGCTAGCCCACGCTCGGGGACGCAGAGGCGCTGAAGGGAGCGGCGGAAGGTATCGTGATCTTCGACGATCCAAGTGCGGATGAGGGATTCGGGTTTCATGTTCCAGGTCTGCGCCAGCGTGGGGTGCGTTTCAGATCGAGGGTGACGGCGGTGCCTTTACCGGGGCTCGAGACGATTTCTAATTGGGCTTTGATGGTGGCAGCCCGCTCCCGCAGATTCCCCAGTCCGTGACCGCTGGCGTTTTGCGTTATATCAAAGCCGCAGCCATTGTCACGGATCTCGATCCGCAGCCCGGTGGGTGTGGGTATGAGATGAAAAAGCACGCGTGTGGACTGTGAGTGACGTGAAATATTATGCAGGACTTCTTTGCAGAAGAGATACAGCTCGCGCCGGGTCTCGATGTCTGGCTCGCTGGTGAGCGGGGCTGCGGGAAGAGCGCAGTCGAGGACGTGACTGCGTAGTAGGCGCTCAGTGAGCGTGTGCAAGACGCCGATCCAGTCGGCGTCCTGATGACTCTGGCGGGGGCTAATGAGACGGACCATGTCACGCATGGAGTCGGCAGTCTCTGCAGCGACACGCTCGATGTCTGCGATGTCAGTTTTGATGGAATCAAGTGTGGCATCTGGCTGCGTGGCGATGGAACAAATAAGCGTAATGCTGCCCAGATTAGAGCCGATCTCATCATGCAGATCACGGGCGAGTTTTTCCTGGAGTCGCAGGGCATCACGCTTGCGCTCACGCCATTGCCGCCAGAGCAGCATGATGGAAAGTAGGCTGATGCCGCCGACACTGGTGATGCTGCCATAGACGAGCTGCTGCTGAGTGCGTGCGATCAAAGTGCTGCGCTCATTAGCAAGTTGAGCACGTTCTTGATCCAAACTGCGTCGTTTTTCTAACTGGGCATACCACTCACGCCACTCCATGAGCTTGCCGCTTTCTGTTAGACCGTCGGTCAGTGCTGCAAGACTCCAGAGGCTGCTACCATCGCCCGTAAGTTGATCACTGCCAGTGGCGCTGGCATGCAGAGCGATGTTTTTGCCTGCGGAGAATGCCTGAACTTCGGCGAGCGCGAAGACATAGTCATCCTGGCGCTTCCATAACTGAGTCGCGATGATACGAAGGTAGTGCGTTGGTTTCCCAAGCGCAGGGAAGCACACAGGGTTCATGCCATAGACCACCGGATTCCGGCTGGTGGTCTCAAAGAGGAGGTGTGCATCGCTAAAATCGGGCGTGGTGGCAGACTCGATTTTGAATCTTGCAGGGAAGCCGTAATCATACCAGAGGGGGACCTCCCGACGGCGCACGGGGATGAGGCGCACTTCATCCAGAGGCTGAGTGCTTGGTAGAGTGAGGGTGACAGACTTGACCTCATCTGCTCTGCCTGCAACAGCGCTGTGAAAGCCGAGTGTACTAGCAGCCAAAAGAGCTGTCGGTAGGCCCAAGGGTGTAGCCATATCGATCAGATTTTTGCGATTCCAAGACGTTAAATATTCGACGGAGCTCGTGCTCGTGACAGACCCACCGAGAGCGACATTCTGCTGCCCAGATAAGACCAGCATTTCGGCAAGAGCCAGCACTGGAGGGCCATCACGCTGCCAGGGTTCGGTGGCAGTCAGTCGCAAGCGGTCAGCGAGGATCGGCGTGAAGATCGCCTGCACTGGGTAGCCACTCGGAGAGGGCACATCTTCTCGGGTTGCATCCACCACAGTGATCATGTGGCCTGCGGCATCGGAGGCATCGATACGATAGCGTGTTGGGAATCCATAGCCGGAGACCACACCTGTGGCTCCTTTGGCCAGCGGCGGCACCAGAATGACGCTGTCCACCAAGGCAGGCTTAGGCAGGGTGATCTCGACCCAGAGTTCCTCACCTTCTTGTTGGAAATTTGTTTTGAAACCGATGCTTCCGCTGCTGTTGATCTGCGTGAGCGCAGGCAGTGTGCTTAATTCAGTATCAATCTTAGCCAGGTGCTCCTCAACACGTCGCAGATCAGAGTGTAGCCAAAATGCCAGTTTCTCCACCCACTGCGAATCACCACTCTGGGCGAGCAGGGAAAGGGAAAGAAAAGGGACGGCGAGCTTCATGCACATCTTATCTTAGCGCGTGCAGCGGCACTGTCGCATCACCTATTTTGGTGAGACTGCAAAGTCTAGACTGATAAGAAATCTGCTTTATTTATGAAGATGGTATTTCTTCATCGTTATCTTATCACGGCGCTTCTGCTGAGCACTTCATTGGGTCTTCCTGCTGAGACGTCTAAAGACAAACCCAAGGCGAAGTCCAAAGCTCCAGTGCCTTTTGTCATTCCGCCAGATGTGAATGGCCTGAAGACGATCATCGCGCCTCCCTCAATGACTAAGCCGATCAAGGTGGCGATCTTTGATGGCAAAGGAGCGCCCAATGATGGGATCGAAAATGTGAGTGGCCGCATCAAGTCAATCCCCGAGGCGACGGTAACTCGAGTCAAGGCCGAGCACTGGGCGACGATCGATCTCAAGCAGTTTGATGTGGTTGCCTTCTCGGGTGGTTCAGGCAGTCAACAGGCAGAATCCATCGGTGAAGCCGGGCGGAACAATGTGCGTGAGTATATTCGTGGTGGTGGAGGTTATGTCGGCGTCTGCGCGGGTGCCTACCTTGCCTGTTCGAATTTCAAATGGGGCCTTGGCATTCTGAATGCCAGCACGGTCTCCAGCAAATGGCAACGTGGTAAAACCTTCCTGGACACCGAGATCACCCAAGATGGCCGCAAGCTTTTGGGCAATGTCGAAGGCACTTTCAAAGTTCGTTATGCCAATGGACCCGTCATCAAGCCCGCTGAACGTACCGATATTCCGGCTTACACGACGATCTCGGTCTTTAAATCTGAAATTGCTCTCAATGGATCGCCTGTCGGTGTGCAGGTGAATTCACCTGCACAGGCTATGGGCACCTTTGGCAAAGGCCGCGTCTTCATCTCCAGCCCGCACCCTGAGAATACACCTGGTTTGGAGCATTTGATTCCACGCGGTGTCTTATGGGCAGCTGGCGTGGATGCACCCTGATCATTAAAACATCATGAAATGGCTGCTACTTACGTTCGCCTTCTGTCTGCCCGTGGCTGCGAGCGCTGCGGAGGTTTCCTGTGCAGAAGTTTTCAAAGCTTCCTTTGCAGCTTGGGACAGCAATCAAGACGGCACTTTAACCAAGCTCGAGATCGATTCTGCACTAGCCGACCCGCAGATCAAGGGCGATGCCGCCGCTGCACTGGCGGTGGTGAAGCGCTTGAACCGAAGCAAGACCTGGAGTGCGATTCCGCTGTCGCTTGAAGGGGTGTCAGCTGTTCC
>JAPLUM010000306.1 GCA_026397605.1 Verrucomicrobiota bacterium
AGCCGCTTCTGGGCGCGCGGCAGATGCGAGTTCCGCACCTTTCCAGCGGGGGCCTTTTCCAGTTCGCGCACGACTTCCTCCAGTAGCGGCACGGCATCCGCCTTGCGGCCTGACTTGATGAGCACGTCAGCGAGGTTGCTCTGGTCGCCCCAGCGCTGGGGATCATCGGGACGGTGGGTGGCGACGAGGGTGAAAAGTTCTCGCAGGGCAGCCTCGGCCCGGGGGTGGTCGGGGAGGTTGCGCAGCACATCGATGTGGCCGCGCAAGACCGCCTCACCATTGGCGGGAACTTTGCCCCCGGGAAGTCGGATGCGCTGCAGCCACTCGGTGGCGGTCTGGTCGGCCTGCTGCTTGCGGCCCGATTTGAGCAGCACGTCGATGAGCCGCTTCACACTGGCGGAGGTGGCCTCGTCATGCAGGCCGACCTTTTGCTCGTGCATGCGCACCATCTCACGATTCAACTCGATGATCGGGTCCTGCTTGCCACGCTGCTGGTAAACGCTGGTGAGGAGGTCCACGGTGCGCTGGGTGTAGGTCTCGAGCGGGCCGACGCTGCGCAAAAAGATGTCCACAGCGCGGCGCAGGGTGCTCTCGGCTTCGTCGAGGAGGTCGTGCCGGGAGCAGAGTTCGCCGTGGGCGAGGAAGCCGCGCCCGGCCTCGAAGCTGCTGTCGCCGAGTTCCTTCTCAGCGGTGCGCAGATTGTCGCGGCCCATTTGCAAGGCTTCGTCCACACGCCCGAGATGATTCAGGGTCCGTGCGCAATCGAGCCGGTAAAAGACGCGGTCGCCGGCGGAGACGATCTTCGGATCGGCGTCGCTGCGGCGCACGAGATCCTGCAGGATCGGCAGCGCCTCCGCAGCTCCGCCGATGAAGTTTAGATACCGAGCAAAGGTGAAGGCCCGGCGCAGTGTGGTGGGATCTGCTGGGCCAAGGCGCGCGAGGGTCCACTCATACACACGCCGCAGCTCTGGCACGGCCTGCTCCCGCAGGTGGGCGAAGGTGGCCTGGTTCAAGGCGACCTGATGGCGCAACTGCCACAGCTCGGGATCGTCCGACGCGAACAAGGTCCGCCCCAGTCGCAAGGCCTCCTCACGCAGGGGCAGCGAGGAATCGAATGGCACAGCTTCCGCAAGCGTGTTGAGCAGCCGGAGCTTGCGCAGCGGGTCGCCCTGGAACTCGGTCACGCGCTTCGCCACGCTGGTCAGCAGATCGCTGCGGCGGATCATGAAATCGCGACCGTAGTAGGGCAGCGCGGCCAGGGTGTCGGTGATCATCTTCGTGGCGGCATCGGCATCGGCCAACTGGAACTCGGCGGCACGTCTCGCCTGCGTGGCGCGTACCGCCTGCCACACAGAAACCCCAGCCCCGAGGAGGACCGCCACCGCCGCCACCGACAGCGGCCGATGCCGCCGCGCCCAACGCTGCGTGAGGTAAAGCAAACTCGGTGCCCGCGCGGTGACTGGCTCATGGTTCAAAAAGCGCTGTACATCCTCGGCGAAGGCGGTGGCGGATTCGTAGCGGCGGGCGCGGTCTTTTTCGAGGGCGCGGAGGGTGATGAGGTCGAGGTCGAAGGACTTAAAGGACGGAAACGACAGAAGGGACACCGTTTGGGGCGGTCCTTTCTGTCCTTTCGAACTCGGCCGAGCCGGCACCTCCTCCCGGATGATGCGCCGCATCTCATCGTAGCCTGCGGCCATGAGGGTCTTCATGTCAAAGGGCGGCTGCCCTGCGAGCAGCTCATACAGCAGCACGCCCAGCGCATACACATCACTGCGTGTGTCCACATCGGGGCTGCCTTCCGCCTGCTCCGGACTCATGTAAAGCGGCGTGCCCATCATCTGCTCGGCGCGGGTGCGCAGGGTGTGCTCGGTGAGCTGCTCGCCGCTCATCGCCTTCGCGATGCCGAAGTCGATGATCTTTGGCACCGGCACACCATCGACTTCGGTCACGAGAATGTTGGAGGGTTTGAGATCGCGATGAATGATGCCTTTCTGATGCGCGTGCTGCACGCCAACACACACGTCTTTGAACAAACGCAGCCGTTGCTCCAATGGCAGGCGCTTCTCCAGGCAGTAAGTCGTGATCGGCACGCCGCGCACCAGCTCCATGACGAAGAACGGCCTGCCCTCGGGAGTCGCACCCGCGTCCAGCACCTTCGCGATGTTGGGATGATCCATCATCGACAAGGCCACGCGCTCCTGCTCGAAGCGGCTCATCACCTCCAGCGTGTCCATGCCCAGCTTGATGATCTTCAAGGCCACCTCACGCTCCACCGGCTCCGTTTGCGCCGCCCGCCACACGCTGCCGAAGCCGCCATCGCCGAGTTTGTCCACGAGCGTGTAGAGCCCGACCTCATCGCCAGCCGACTCCACCTCGTGCTTGCGAAGCGCGTGGCTGAGCATGATCGCAGGGTTGTCGGGAGGAGGCGTCATCACAGATATTTACACCGTTGCGCCGCGAAGTGAGAAGTGAAAAAGAATCGAAACTCTGCTCCCTCTGCCTCTCTGTGGCTAGCCGAGCGTCCCAAGAGTTTTGCCGGAGAGGCAGAGACAGAGGCGGCAGAGTGCAGACGATGACAGTCGTTGCCAACGTCGTTTCTGTCCTGTAAGTCCGCCTTGTCCCCTCCTCCCGCATGTTCCCTGAAACTCCCTGGACACTCATCATCGAAGCCGCCAGTTCGCACACGGCAGAGGGCCTCAGCGCCTTGGATCAGCTCTGTCGCCGTTACTGGGACCCGCTCAACTCTTACGCGCGCAGCAAGGGCTACAGTCCCGCCGACGCTGATGACATCACGCAGTCGTTCTTCGAGCGGCTGCTGGAAAACCAAACACACACCAAAGCCGAGCGCGAGCGTGGACGCTTCCGCACCTTCCTGCTCAATGCGATGCAGAACTACATGGCCAACGACCGTCGCGATGCCAACCGCCAAAAACGCGGCAGCGGAGCCGAGCACACAGCGATCGAAGACCATGCTGACGACATTCACACCACGCAGACACCCGAGACCTTGTTTGAGAAAAAGTGGGCGCAGGCCGTGGTCGCCGCCGCCATCACCACGTTAGAAAACGAGTATCGCGCCAAAGGCCGCGCGGACCGATTCGAAGTGATGCGCCCTCTTCTCTCCACGCGCAGCGAGGGCGACAGCGCCGCGCTCGCTGCGCAACTCGATGTCACCACGATGAACTTCCGCAAGCTCCTGCATGGCTTCCGCCAACGCTTCGGCGAACTGGTGCGCGAAGAAGTCGCCCGCTTGGTCAGTGATCCCTCCGAAGTGGATGACGAACTCACGCATCTGATGAAGGCGCTGCAATCAGCCTGAAGGTAGCCAGGAAAGGACCAAAGAGTTATGTACGGTGATCGTGAGCCCATCGGCGGAGGCTGGGGGACCAGCCTCCCTACTTGGTGCGGGCTGCAGCGGACTTTTTTGCCTCGGTGACGAAACCTTTGAGAGCCTCAATATCATTCCACTTTTTCTTCTCTCCACGGCCTACGCGAAGAAGGATGCAGATGGCCTGGAGGTGTACTTTGATCGAATTAGGTGAGCAGCGGACTAGGGGGCCGATTTCTTCGTGGCTTTTGCCTTTGGCAGCCCAGTATAATATGCAAGCCCTGCGGGTGGTGAGTCGAAGCTCCTGCCGGATGAGGGCGATTTCTGCCGTGTCTGAGTCCAGAGGACGGTCTGAATTTCCAGGATTCGCGGAAAAATCAGAAGGTGCGCTGCCGGGTATGGGAGCTGAAGATGTAGCCATAAAAATGCGTTAGGGACAGAGTTGGAGTAAATGACACCTTTTATCCTTATCCGAGTGAAATAAAACAAAAAAAAGCCGAGACTAACCAACAACGATCAACTCTGCTCTTTGGCATAGGCCCGGTGGGCAAAAGCAGCAGCAGCGGTACGACTGTCCACCTGCAGCAACCGAAAGATGGCCTTGGCATGGGATTTCACGGTAAAGAAGCTGCATTCCAGG
>JAPLUM010000671.1 GCA_026397605.1 Verrucomicrobiota bacterium
CGTTGTTTATCCGACACCCTCTGAAGAGCGCCAGGTTCTAGACGCAATGGCCACAAGCACGCCTAAGCTTGACGTGAATCAGATCACTCAGTCTGCGGACATCGTGGCCAGCCGTGCCATTGTGAATAACATCTACATGGATGAAAAGATCCGCGACTACATCGTGGCGATTATTCATGCGACACGTCACCCTGAATTGTATGCGCCTCACTTGAAGCTGCTGATTCGCTGCGGAGCGTCACCTCGTGGCACGATCAATCTGGCGCTTGCCACCAAGGCGCTGGCCTTCCTGGCTGGACGTAATTTTGTGACCCCACAAGATATCAAGGATCTGGCACCTGACATTCTGCGTCATCGTATCCTTCTCAGCTATGAAGCCGAGGCCGAGGGTGTGACGAGTGAAGATGTGATCAAGCAACTGCTCGATAAGCTGCCTGTGCCTTAATTTGAATTTGCTACACTGCCTGCGGCCACATGCCGAAGCAGTCCTTAGCCATTGAAATAAGCTTAGAGCGCCCCTTGTATGCCTGAAACATTCACTGAAACCGATGACGAACGTCTCACACGTGTCCTGAAACGTGTCCGCAAGATCGAGCTGATCACGCGTGGCATGGTGAAGGAGACCTTGGGCGGCGCGTATCATTCACGGTTCAAAGGCCAGGGCATCGAGTTTGACGACTTCCGCGAATATCAGCCAGGGGACGATGTTCGCTTCCTTGATTGGAATGTGACGGCGCGAATGAATGAGCCCTTTGTCCGCAAATACATCGAAGAGCGCGAGCTGACGGTGATGCTCGTCGTGGATGTCAGCGGCTCTGGCGACTATGGCAGTCAGGAAGATAGTAAACGCGAGCGTGCTGCCGAGGTGGCTGCTGTGTTTGCCTTCAGTGCCGTCCAGAATCAGGATAAAGTCGGACTCATTCTCGTATCTGATCAGGTGGAGCAATATCTGCCTGCTAAAAAAGGCGGCTCACATGCTATGCGCTGCCTGCGTGACATTCTAAACATCCAACCAAAGCAGCGCGGAACTAACTTAGCCCCAGCTTTGGATCTGGCGCTGGAGCGGATCGCTCATCGCGCTTTGGTCATCGTGGTTTCAGATTTCTTGACTCAAAACGATGCGTGGGAGCACAGCCTGCGTTCTTTGGCCTCTAAGCATGACGTGGTAGCCATCCATGTGACTGACCCACGAGAGTGGGAATTGCCTAAAGCAGGCCGTGTCTGTCTGGAAGATCCCGAAACGGGAGAGCAGTTTATCGTCAACACCTCCCATCCTGCTGTCCGGCTGCAATACGCGCAGCGCATCAGTGAGCGGCATGATGTGCTGACCAGGATGCTGAGAAAAAATGCTGTGGAAAAAATCGAAGTGCGCACAGATCACGATTACGTGCCTGCCTTAAAATCCTATTTCCGTTCTCGCCGAAGGAGGAAACGTTAATGGTCGCCTCATTCTTTGTTTTAGCGCAAGCTCAGCAGCCAGAAGGTCCGCCTTTACAGCCGCTTCCGCATCCTGAACTGCCCGATCCCTCACTCGTGCTTCCCGGTCCTGATTGGTGGGTTTACCTCGTTGCTGGTTTTTTGGTATTGGCACTGCTTGTACTGGTCATTTGGTTGTTGCTTCGTCCTGCAAAAATACTGCCGCCGCCGCTGCCTAAACCATGGAGCACTGCCATGAATCAGCTGCGTGACATTCTCACCCAAGTCTCGCTGAAAACTCCATCGCAGACGGCTGCTGAAGTTTCAGAA
>JAPLUM010000820.1 GCA_026397605.1 Verrucomicrobiota bacterium
TGCCGCGTGAACCCATCGTCTCTCCATGATCGGCGCTGAAGACGACGATGGTGTTCTCAGCGAGGCCGGTTTCATCCAGCGTCGTCATCAGATCGCCAATGCAATGATCCAGCGCCGTGCAGTGGGCATAGTAGCCCTGCAACTCTTTGCGCACCTGAACCTGCATCGACTCAGGCACATCAGCGGCAAGCTTGAGTTGATCAGGTGGATAAAGCACCTTGAATTCTTCAGGTGCCGTGGCGTGCGGGAAATGCGGTGGGCCAAACGCGATGACCAGTGCGAAAGGCTTTCCGCTTGTTGACTTTGATTTGAGATAGCTCTGCGCATCTTTCGTTTGAGCAAAGGCATCGTAACCCTCCCAGAACTTCTTTTCGGGATCGTTGCCGCTGTAATAGGGCGAATGGTTGTAAGTGTGGGTGCATTCGTTGCCCTTCCAGTAGTCCCAGCCCTGGCGGCGCTCCTGAGGAATATAACTCTCGCGGCCATGGCCATCAATGTGCCACTTGCCGATGAAACCGCGATCATAGCCCGCCTCTTGCAGGATCTCCGCCATGCAAAGTTCTTCAGATGGCAGATAGGCATCGTTCAAAAACATGCCCGTTGAGGTCGGAAAGCGTCCTGTCATCAAAGCCGCACGATGCGGCGTGCAAACCGGGCACACCGACATCGCATTGCGATAGTTGAGTCCCTCCTTCGCCAATCGATCCAAGTTCGGCGTCTTCACATTCGGATCACCCGCATAGCCCGTGGCCGTTGGACGCCACTCATCGACCAGAAGATAAAGGATGTTGGGTTTGGTCTCTGCAAAGAGAGGTAAACTGAGGGCGACGAAAAGGAGTGTGGCTATTAGACTGCGCATGGTTGCACCCTAAAACGCAGGTGTTATCCTCACATCTCAGCAAATGCTGTGTCGGATTCAGCTGAGGCACACAAGCCAGTCATGGCTCGTCAAGTCGCCTGAGCATCACATCAAAGGGCAGAATGCCTTCTGAGGTTTTGATGAAGTTATCGGGTTTGGCGTCTAGCAGCAAAAGAGTGGAGCTTTCATTGAACCAACCAAAAAAGGAATCGGGAATGAACTCAAATCCACGCTCGGTCATGTAAGCCGCGATTTCCACCTCGTTCGGATGGGGCGCTTCTTGATGAGCGGCAATCAGCCATCGCTGAGAAATGACAATCGAAACTCCACCAGGTGTGGCTCCAATGAGTTGACTGGGCTTTTCAGAAAGGATGATGCCTTCAAGTCGAACATCGTCCTGAAAGAGCGAATTGTGTATCGCGAACCTACGGAGGTATTCCAAGGGCGTCGCGAACCTTGGTTTCCAGGTGCCTTCCTGCCATTCCGGTGCCATGCCGAAAGTGCCCGACCATGTCCGCTTGATGACGCGCCGATCTGACTCGCGAAATCGCACTTCATGCTCACCAGTCTCATCACTGACGAGCGGGAGTGCTTCGTAGTCCTGCTCCGCAATTAAGCGCTCGCTGGCCTTGGCCCAAACGATGAGGCGCTCAACCTGAACTTCCGCGAGGCTTCTGCCTGCGCTAACACTTGCTCCAGAGAGGGCTTCGGCTGCTTCGCCAAAGCCTTCCGGGTCGCGACGTCCTTCGGATGAGGTTGAAGTGTGCATTTGTTCATTGCGATGAAACTCCGCCATTCTTTCTTAATTGTCAATGATGTGCCTAGAGACTCTCTCGGATTGGTCTTCAATCATGATTCACCAAGATTGCTTCAAGACATTGAGACGTACAGTAGGACTACTTTCCTTCCTTTGCCCACTGCTTCATGAGGGCGATGTTCTTCTCCACTTCAGGATCGCCTTTGCCAAGGTAGGACTTCATGTCGCTATCGTATCTGGAGTCGGATTCGGGGCCGTGGTCTTTGGTGTCGATCATCCATTGGTCGAGGCGAGAACGCAGGGACTCCAGGGTAGCCTTGTGAGCGGGATCGGCTGCCAGGTTGGTCAACTGCCACTGATCGGTGGTCCATTCGTAGAGTTCTTCCGGCGGGCGTGTGGGGCTGAAGAGCAGCTTCTCGGTCACAGCATCGAGTTTACCTTCTGCATGCAGGCTGCGCAGTGTCTGCACGATGGATTTACCGTCTTTGTAGGCGTTTGGCTGGAGGTGTGGACGCTGAGGGTAAAAGTTGCGGATGTAGAGAAACTGCTCCGTGCGCACACTGCGGAGACGTTCGACCGTTTCGTCGCAGCGGTCTCGTGCGGCGAAGATGTGTGTGCGTGGCTGATAATCGGCGGCAAAGACGTTTTTGGCCTGCATGGCTTTTGGGATCTCGATTCCAGCGGCAGCCAGCGATATGGCGGCCATGTCGATGTGCTCGATCAAATCTGTGCGCACCTTGGCTTTCTCGATGCCGGGTCCGCGCACAACGAAGGGAATGTGGGTGCCTTCATTGTAGAGGAATTGTTTGCCTCGTGCATGACTGATGCCGTGATCGGTCATGAAAATGATGAAGGTGTTTTCAAGCAGCCCTTCTTTCTCTAATCGAGCGATGACTTTGCCGACATGGGCATCCGTAAGCCGCACGGAATCGAGAAAGGCGGCCCAGTCGCGGAGCATCACAGGATCGCGCGGGTAGTAGGGTGGCAGCGTGACTTTTTCAGGATCGGTGGATGAGCCGAACTCTTTCGCTGCGGTTTCGAGCAGTTTGATCGCACTGGCATCGTTGCCGCCACGGAGCTTGCCACCTGCTAGCTGCACCTGCATGAAAAACGGCTGATCGGGCTTGATCGGGCTTCTTCCCCGACCAATCATGAGAATCGTAGATCTTTGCATCCCACTCAAAATTGTAGTCCGTCTTCCCCAGTCCGCCGTCGCCGCCTTTCTTGGCCTTTTTGCCTTTTTTGGCTTCGCCGATCAAGCCGGAGCCGATGCAGGTATAGTAGCCCGCTTTTTGAAACAGCGCCGGAACTGGCACCACACCCTCAGGCAGTTGGATCTTTTCGGTGCCACGACCACTGCGGTGATGATGCGCACCAATGCTCGTCTGATACATGCCCGTAATGAGCGCCGAGCGACAGGGTGAGCAGACTGGCGCCGTTACAAAGGCATTGGAAAAACGAGTGCCTTCGCTCGCAAGACGATCCACATGCGGTGTCTGGATCAGTTTCTCCCCGTAGCAAGAAAAATTGGCCGACATGTCATCGACGACGAACCACAGCACATTCGGTGGTGCTGCCTGGAGCAAAGACACTGAGGCGAGGAGGCAAAAGAGTGTGATGAGTGGTTTCATGTCCACGCATTAACGCAGTAGCATAGGCTTTCTAGCCTGTGATTTTAAAACACAGCCTAGAAAAGCCATGCTACTTAAAACGTGACTTAGCCGAGGTATTTGGACAAAGATCCACTGTCAATCATGCCGGATCCGACACAATCTTTGCTGATATCTTGATCAGACCCCCTCGTTAAAAGAAACATGCACCGCGTTCTTTTAGCCTTTCTCCTTGTCCTCAGCCCGTCTCTGTTTGCCTCGCAACCTAACGTCATCATCATCCTGGCTGACGATCTAGGCTGGAGTGACACGACGCTTTATGGCAACACTGCGTATTATCAGACGCCAAATCTGGACCGCCTAGCGAAGCGTGGCATGACATTCACACGCGCCTATTCCGCAAGCCCACTATGCTCTCCGACGCGGTCGGCGCTACTCACAGGGCAAAGCCCTGCGCGCACGGGCATCACCACTCCGAACTGTCATGTGCCGCAGGTTGTTCTCCAAACGACGACGGGAAAAAAAGCTCCTGTGGATCAAAAAGCAATTCAGCCCGATCCGGTGACGCGTTTGAAGACCGAGTACCGCACCATCGCGGAAACACTGAAGGATGAAGGTTATGCCACAGCGCATTTCGGAAAGTGGCATCTTGGCCCAGAACCGTATTCGCCGCTAGAACAAGGGTTTGATGTTGACCTGCCTCATACGCCAGGACCGGGACCAGCGGGCTCTTTTGTGGCTCCATGGAAGTTTCCAAGCTTCAAAGAGAAGTCCCCTGGCGAACATATCGAAGATCGTATGGCCGTGGAGGCTGTGGCCTGGATGGAACAACAAAAGGATAAACCTTTCTACCTGAATTACTGGATGTTCAGTGTGCATGCGCCCTTTGATGCAAAGAAGGCGAATATCGAAAAGCATCGCGGCCGCATTGATCCGAAGGATGCGCAACGCAGTCCGACCTACGCCGCGATGATCCAAAGCATGGACGACGCCATTGGTACGCTCCTTGATGCGCTGGACCGGCTGAAGCTCGCTGACAACACGATCATCATCTTCACGGCTGACAACGGTGGTAACATGTATAACGAAATCGATGGCACGACACCAACGAGCAATCGCCCGCTACGTGGAGGCAAGGCGACGATGTTTGAAGGTGGCACACGAGTGCCTGGCGTCGTTGTGTGGCCCGGAGTCGCCGGCGCAGGCAGTCGCAGTGATGCGGTCATCCAGAGTGAGGACTATTACCCCACACTGCTCGAAGGTCTTGCCCTGAAGCCAGCCGAAGGCCAACGATTCGACGGCACGAGCATCCTTCCCGCATTGAAAGGCGATTCACTTGCAGACAAAGCTGTCTTCCAATATTTCCCACACAATCCCGGCGTGCCTGACTGGCTCCCACCATCTGTCTCCGCACATCGCGGCGACTGGAAGCTCATCCGTATTTTTCATGGCGGGGAAAAAGGCGCGCATCGCCACCTGCTCTTAAATCTGCGCGATGATCTCGGCGAAAAGAACAACCTCGCAGCTCAGAAACCCGAACTCGTCGCGGAACTCGACACAATGATCGAAAAATTCCTCACCGACACAAAAGCCATCGTGCCTATTCCAAACCCCGCCTTTGATCCTACAAAGTATCACCCCGAACTTGAAGGCAAGCAGGTGCCAAAAGGTAAACCAAAAGCCAAATCACCAGTAAAAGCCAATTATGCTGGTGATCCTGCTCTGCAAGGCTGGAAAGCCCGCGACGGCAAAGCCTCTGTGAAAGATGGCATCCTGCAAGTCACGAGCATTGGCTCCGCATGCTTTCTGGGCTCCTCCGCCAGCAAGCACAGCGGGCCTACGACCGTGAAATTCCGAATCAAGGGCAAATCAGGGTTGAGCCACTTCGATTGGCTTTCAAAAGGTGTCGGCGACAAACCAGAGCGAATGGACTTCACACTGAAAGGTGGCGATTGGGAAGTCGTCAGCCTCGACCTCCCTGCTGAAGGCCCGCTCGGTATCGTGCGGCTCTATTTACCCATGCAAGAGTCAGCGATTGAGATCGATTGGATCGAGTTAAACTCCAAAGGCAACGGCATCTCCACTCGGACCGCATTCTGATCAATTAGCCGAAAAAGCCGCCGATCTGATGCGTTCCCAAAGGGCATGACATCTAAAATCACACGGCGCACCAGCTTTAAACTCATCACGGCTGGCACTTTGGCAGGCATCGCTGCTCGGCAGAGTTCAGTCACAGCGGCAGAACCTATTTCGACGAATTGGAGCCAGACGCACGACCGGGTGTTTCTTGGTGGCGAATTCTGGGCCAACCCGATGGAAGATTGGCGGGTGAGCGAAGGCGGTGCGGAGTGCCTGAATGCAGAAGCGGGCCGCAGCGTGCACTCGCTGACGCATCAGATGGCCAAGAACGGTCCTTTCACGATGTCCGTCTCTTTGACTCGGCTGGAGGTGAAAAACACGGATGGCGGCGCTGGCTTCCGCATAGGCATCCGCAGTGAACTGAATGAGCACCGCAGCAATTGCTTTGTGCTCAAAGGCTTTGACGCTGGTTGGAAGGGTGATCAGCTGGTGCTCGGCACCCAGACCTCGGCGCTCCCTGACGGGGCTAAGCTCGACAAAATCCGCCTCACGCTCAAAGGCACACCTAAAGGCGTGAAGTGCGCTTTGATACTGACGGCTACCAATCCAGATAACGGTAAAGAACTCGCCACACTCACTGCATCCGTCTCCGCTGAAATACTCCTCGGCAATGTCTCACTGGCGAACAACTTCAATGCTGGGGCTGCTGGTGCCGCTAAGAAAAAGGGCAAAGGCAAGGACTCTGCCAATCTCGGCGGAGGACGCTATCGCTTTCACAACTGGACACTCGAAGGTGATGCTTTTGCAGTCTCACCGCAGCAGAAATTTGGCCCCATTTTGTGGTCCATGTATTCGCTGAGCGACTCACGGACTCCGGAAGGGTTCGTCATGAAAATCAGCGCTCTCACCGGTCCCATGGGCGCGCAGGACAATCAGGAAGTGGAGCTGCACGTCCAACAAAACGGAGCCTGGAAATCGCTCGGCACAGCCAAGCTCGATCCTGATGCCTGGGTGGCCACGTTCCGTGTTCCGAACTGGGATGCAAAAACGGCTATACCCTACAAACTGGTGTATCGGGAGAAGCACAAAGACGGCACGGAAACCCCGAACGAATGGACTGGCACCATCAAGGCTAATCCTGAAGGCCGACCGCTGCGCATGGCGGCACTCACTTGCCAAAACGACTATGGCTTCCCCTACGCGCCAGTGGCTGAAAATTTGGTAAAGCTCGATCCTGATCTCGTCTTTTTCTCGGGCGACCAAATTTATGAAAACCATGGCGGATTCGGTCTCATCCGTGAGCCTGCTGAGCCAGCGATCCTCAATTACCTGCGCAAATTTTATCAGCACGGCTGGGCTTTCCGCGAGGTCATGCGCAATGCTCCAACACTCTGCCTACCGGATGATCATGACGTTTTCCAAGGCAACATCTGGGGCGAGAGCGGGAAGAAGATGGACGTCGGTGATAGTGGTGCTTCGTCAAAGGGTGGCTACATCGAGCCTGCGCGCATGGTCAATGCCGTGCACAAAACAAACGTCGCGCATCACCCGGACGCCTTTGATCCTAAACCCGTTTTGCAGGACATCAGTGTTTATTATGGCGACATGGTCTATGGCGGCGTCAGCTTTGCCATCATCGCGGACCGTCAGTGGAAGAGCGGGCCCGAGCATGTCGATACAGGCGAAGGACGCGCTGACCACGTACATGATATTGATTTCGACACGGCCGCGCTTGATAAGCCAGGACTCGTGATGCTTGGCGAGCGCCAAGAAGCCTTTCTCAAACAATGGTCGGAAGACTGGCGTGGGCACAAGCTCAAGGCACTTCTAAGCGCCACCCTCTTTATCAATGCGGCAACCCATCACGGCAGCGAGGACGGCTATCTGAAAGCGGATCTCGACTCCGGCGGCTGGCCGCAAACGCCGCGCAATCGCGCTATCGATATCCTGCGGCCTTCCATGGCACTGCACATCAACGGGGACCAGCATCTGACTACCCTGGCACAATATGGCGTGGACAAACAACGCGACAGCAATTGGTCCTTCTGCACCCCGGCCATCTCTGCGGGTTACCCGCGCTGGTGGCGGCCTGACGAGATGAAGATGCCACACGCCAATCGGCCCAAGCACGGCCATGGTGATACTGGCGAGTATCTGGATGGCCTCGGCAACAAAGCCTACATCTACGCCGTCGGCAATCCTCAGGTCGGCAAAGCACCGAATCGCTATGACAAAGCTCACGAAAAAGCCAGCGGCTTCGGCTTCATCACCTTCGATACAGAAAAGAAGACCTACTTCATCGAGTCCTTCCGCTTCCTCATCGACGCCACCGATGGCAAACCAACGAATCAATTCCCAGGCTGGCCCGTCACCATTCATCAAGAGGAAAACCGAGGCGAAAACAGACTCGGATAATCCCGCACAATGACTTATTTTTTGTTCTGCTAAACCCTCCATTTTTCAGCACAGAGGAAATCCTTACCTTAGCATCTGACACCTGATGAAAACATCCTCGTATTTTGCACTCCTCGCTGCCCACCTTGTTCTTGCAGTGCCAATGGTCAATGCCGCAACCGACTGGCCGGAGCAGGAGATGCAGCAATTCATGGAGGAGCATGATACAGGTCCACTGGAATCAAAGCCTGGGTCACGACTGCAAAAAGACTTCGAGCAGAAATGGCTCACTTGGTTTCGGCGGGTCGTCGTCGCTCCTTTTCAAGCACGTATCGGCGCGAATGAGGGTCAGTCGGCAAAAGCTGTCCGGTTGCTGGAGCAGGGAGCGCTGCAAATGCGCAAGAGCGAGCTGGCGGACCCGTCTTTAAACGCTGCGGAATTGGCGCGTTCCTGCGAAGAGATCATCCGTTCGGGCCTTGATGATCCCCTGCTGCTGTGGGTCCACAGTCAGGCTGTTTATAAGGCAAGCCAGAACCTACCAGTTGCCAAAGACGCATTGAATAAGGCCCGCAAGCACCGTGAGTTTGCCAAGCTACCCGCCAGCTCACAGTATTGGGTTTTGGCTGGTGTATCCGCGTTTTACTGGAAGGTGCAACCAGGGGGCAAGCTGGTTCCATCGGGGGAGGAGTTGATCAAAGCGGCAGCGGCTATGTTGACTGAAGAGAAGGCGTATCTGCAAGCCGAGGACGAGGTGCTCGATGAAAATTTGTGGCCTGTTTTTAGTGAACGAAATCTAAAAGGCAACGAGAAGCAGGTGCAGGCGCTTTCTGGCTCACCCATACTCACAGAGTGGGCTAGACACATGCTTACGGGCCGCTATCACGAGCGTCTCGCCTGGCTCGCGCGTGGGCACACCTTTGCAAATGATGTCACCCCCGAGGGATGGCAGGGCTTTGAAGATCAGAATTTGTTGGCAGTTAAATCGTTTTTAAAAGCCTGGGAATTACGCACGGACTCGCCGTTGGCCGCTCGGGAACTGCTAGGCATGGAACTCATCAGCGAAGGAAGCACTGGCTCGGAGTCAGCCACTTGGCTTGCACGTGCCTTGGAGGCCCAGTTTGATCATCTCAGCACCTGCCGCTCGTTGATGAATGGACTGCTGCCGCGCTGGGGTGGTAATCATGAGAAAATGCTGGCCTTTGGAGTGGCCTGTGCGGCTACGCGGCGCTTTGACACAAAGCTACCATATTTCTTTTTCGAGAGCTTGGAGGATGTGGTCAAAGACGCTGGCGACTGGAAGCAAGTCTGCCGCCAACCGTTGGTTGCACGCGTGGCCATTGCACTCTGCCGTCAACGTGTTGCTGACGCTCCGACTCCAGAACTACGGCAGCATGCTCTTGCCCTACAAGCCGGCTTCGGCTGGCTGTGCGGCGATTATGCGGCCGCCCAAGAGGCGCTGACGCAAAATGAGCAGCCATTCAGCCGCGCGGTGGTGCTGGAAATGCTTTCCTACGAAGGCTTCAATGAGAACCTAGTTCGCGGCGAGTCGGCCATCTTTGCCGCAGGCATGGCTGATGAATGGAGCAAGGCCATCAACTTCCTTAAAGCCAAAAACTGGGAGGAAGCAGAGAAAGGGTTTGAACGCGTGCGTGGCAAACTGGCAGGGCCAGCGGCGCGGCTCGCCGCGTCATCGCTCGCCACGGCACGAATTTAGAAACAGCTCTCGAAAGGCGACTGGGTGGCTCTCTCTCTGACGCCGGAACTCGACGGCTGGCAGATAGAAAAAGGTGATTGGAGTGTGAATGAAGACACGCTGATGAACCGCGGCAAAGGCACCTCCGCCTTCATTTCCCTCAAGGCACGGGTGGGACGAAATTTTGAGATTCGCGGTGAGTTTCAGGCTGGGAAATCGGGCCTGGGTGTCGTGGCTGGGCATGGCCACGAACCTGACGGAACAGAGCGGTGGCTGAGCTGCGTGATGAAGAATGATCGCGCCTACTTCCTGGACCGCTACTACTCATGCGGCACAGAAAAGCAGCCTATCGAAAAGCTGCCGCATGACAAACCCGTCCGCTTCGAGACCAGCTGCCGCGATGGCAAGATCACCTGGAAAGTGAATGATAAGACCGCTTTTCAGGACGTCGAACCTTTAGAGTTCCATCCGCCACATGCGCCTCTCCCACTACTCCCTGAGGGGCATGTGGGCTTTTGTCACTCGTTGTTTGATGAAGGGCACGTTGCTTCCATTCGCAAAGTGGAACTGCGTTTGCTGAAGTAATGAAGTGCCGCGCCATCCGGCTTGGTGATCTTTTTCAGGGGCGCTGAAAGCTAACGCTCGTGCCGGTAGTGCCTGCCGTCTGCCCTGTGAGCTGGGGCACGATACCGAAACCAGCTCCGATGACGACTGGAGCAGTCTCTGCCGTTGGCGGCTGACGCATAACGCCACTGAAGTTCACGAGACGTTTTGTGCTGCCATCAGACACATGAAGTGCGGTGTTCGAATAAATAAGCCCATTGCTTCCGTTCGACACAGAGGCGAGACCTTGAATTGACTTCTACACAGTCCTCCACGACTTGAGTATTCTTTGATGCATCAACATCGAACTTTTGATCTTCCGGTTTATGGAACCCACCACTGAAACACTCATCCGCGCGGCGCTCGCCGAGGACATCGGTCCTGGCGATGTCACGGCCACTTATTTTGTTCCCCCAGACTTGCAGTCTCGGGCGGCCATTGTGGCGAGGGAGCCTGGGGTCATGGCGGGGATGGAGATTGCTCAGCGGGTGTTTAAGCTGGTGGATGAGCGGCTGGAAACTCGGGCGCTGAAGCTTGATGGAGAGCCATTCATCAAAGGAGATGTGGTTTTAGAAATCAGTGGCCCGACTCGTGGCATCCTCACGGGGGAGCGCACGGCTCTGAACTTCCTTCAGCGGCTCTGCGGTGTGGCAGCACAGACACGGAGATATGTGCAGGCGGTGCAGCCTCACCCTGTGCAGATCTGGGATACCCGGAAGACGACACCAGGTTGGCGACTGCTGGAAAAGGCGGCGGTCAAGGCGGGTGGCGGCACGAACCATCGCATGGGGCTCTATGATCATGTGATGGTGAAGGATAATCACATCGCCGCCAATGGCTCCTCAGCGGAACTACAATCCGCGATTGATCGAGTGCGAGCCGAGCGGCCAGGCACTCGCATCCAGCTGGAATGTGATACCCTGGAGCAGATGGAGCGTTTTCTAAAGCTGCGCGGTGTGGATATGCTGCTGATGGATAACATGGGCTGCGAAAAATTGCGCCAAGCGGTGCAGATGAATGCTGGCAAGCTCTGGCTGGAAGCCAGCGGCGGGATCACTCTGGAGACCATCCGCGATGTGGCGGCCACAGGTGTGAATGCGATCTCGGTAGGTGCGCTGACGCACTCCTCGCGGGCCTTGGATCTGGGGTTGGATTTTATAGCCTGATCTATTCATGAAAGTCGTAACGAGACGCCGCGAAAGCCCATAGTGGCAAGGCGGGCGCAGTTTTGAAAGGCTGAGTGCATTGGTAAATGCTCGATGCCTTTCAAAACAAGCCCAACGCTGCAAATGTGGGCTTGCAGCAAGTCGCAGTAGAGTTTCGTGAATAGATCAGGCTAGGCATAAAAAAGCCCGAGGATAAACTCGGGCTTTTCAGAAAGGATGATCGGCGGAGATTACTCCACTTTCATGATGCCATTCATCAGCATGCCATGACCTGGGAAGGTGCAGAGGTAGGGGTAGTCTCCAGCGGCTGGAGCGGTGAACTCAATGACCTCAGTCGTATTTGGCTGTAGGAGTTTGGTTTTGAATAAGATGTCTGTCGAGTCAGGGATGAAACCTTTGGCCATGCCGTCTGGAGCAGCTGCCATGGCCATCGCAAGTCCGAGAAGCTTGTCCTTGGTGCCTGGCTTGGAGATGACGACATTGTGAGGCTGAGGAACGGCTGGGTGGGTGTTATTGAAGGTGAGCTTCACTTTCTGGCCTGCTTTGACCTTAAATTCCTTGGTGTCGTAGGCCAGAGGATTGGCGAGATCTGGTTTGATCGTGATTTCAACCACTTCGGTGCTTGCGGCAGCAGGTGCGGCAGGAGTTGCATCAGCCACGGCTGTTTTGGCTGCTTCAGCCTCGGCTTTAGCGTTTCCAGAACTTTGATTATAGCTGCCAGAGAGAAAGGCAAAGCTCCAGAAGAGCGCAAAACCTGCCACGGCAATGGCGATAATGACGTTCAGGATTGACCAGATGGAGCTGTCAGATGAGGAGGAATGAGGTGAATGAGCAGACATGATGAACTTTAAGAAGAGCGCTATCCAAGCACAGAGAAAAGGGAAAGCAACCTGCGAGACATTACGCTTTTGCGTCTCTTTTGGCTCATCTCTTTCATCCCTAGCTTGCCTCTGGGCTGCGTTCTGCCAGATTGACCAATGACCCCTGATGCCGAAACAGAACCCACGCCTGAAACATTCAGGGGATCATATTTGGGATCAGAAGGAGATTGTCCCCTTCATGCAGGAGGAGCCCAGGCTGCTGCGTCCGATCAATTACCCTGAGGGTGCGCCAGGACAGGGCACCTTGGTTTTGCAGACGAAGAAGTGCAAAGTCGGCGTCATCAACCTGCAAGGCCGGACTTTCATGAAAGAAGGCATGGAGAATCCCTTTCCCGCCGTTCTAAAATGCGTGACTGAAATGAGGGAAGAAACTCCCGTTATTTTTGTCGATTTCCATGCTGAGGCCACGAGTGAAAAGGTGGCCATGGGCTGGCATCTGGATGGTCTGGTCTCCGCCGTCGTCGGCACGCACACGCATGTGCCCACGGCAGATGAGCGTATTTTGCCAAAAGGCACGGCTTTCCAAAGTGACGCTGGCATGTGCGGTCCGATGGACTCAGTGATCGGCAGCCAGATCGAGCCAGTTTTGAATCGTTTCTACACCGCCCTACCCACCAAGTTTGGCGTGGGTCGCGGCGCTGTGCGGGTAAATGGCACGCTGGTGACGCTGGATCCAGCCACGGGAAAAGCCACTAGCATCGAACGCGTGGCGCGCACTTGGCATGAGTAATCTGAGTCTAAGCCCCTCCTGAAAATAACATGCCAAATCGTGTCCTGATCCT
>JAPLUM010000219.1 GCA_026397605.1 Verrucomicrobiota bacterium
TCTAGCCGCCCACGGTGTTGCTGGCGGTGCCATGTCAGAAGCCAACGGAGGCAGCTTCAAGGACGGGTTCGTAGGTGGCATTGTCGGTGCTGGAATATCTGGGATTGGAACGAAATTGTTTGGGAATACAAACCTGTATAATGTCAAAAGTGCTACTTATGGTTCCGTCGGTTCGATCATTGGCAGAACAGCGATTGCTTCAGTTACAGGAGGTTTGGCGTCAGCTGCTTTGGGAGGTAAGTTTGCTGATGGCGCGTATTCAGCGGCTTTCTTCCATTTGTTTAATGGTGAAATAACCAATATTGCAAAACTAAAAATAATTTACGGAAGCTCCAGCACTCCAGCCAAAAGCAGTGTAGATCTATACAAGAAAAACGAGGCTGGAGAGCTTGTTTACGAACGCACCGTGCAACGAAGTGGTAGGCAGTTTAAAGGATTAATATATGCATTCAGCAAACAAGGTTTGGAGCATGATATACCGCTTATGGTGGCAGAGGTCGTTTCGGGTGGTTACATTGAACCAACTTCGCATGTTACTGATGGACACGATACTTCAATGCCTTCAGGTTCTTATAAGGTTGAAACCACAATAGCGCATAATGGGAAAGGCATTGGCTTTGTGCTATTAGATGTAAAAAATAGGTCAATGGTGGAAATTCACATGAATGGTGTAACAACTGGCTGTGCTGCAATGAGCACTGAGGCAAGCTGGCAACTGCTCAAATTTTATATGGCGAAGACAGCGAGTTCAGGAATCTCAACAGTTAGGCTTTCCGTCAACTATAACATGAATGACGGGTCGGCTATTCCGCATGGTAATACTGGGTATGGATCAGGCGATCCAAATTACCGAGGCAATTAAATTACACAGCACTAATGAAATTCAATTTGTTATATCTAATTTTATTAACTGCATGTGGTTCGCTGCAAATGCGAGTACAAACCAATGAATCGAGCTTCAAATGGAAAAATTTATTTCGTGAAGACGCTAATCTTGCTGGCGTACAATTTATACAATTTCCAGATAGATCAGACGGCAGTCCAGATCCTGCCTATGTTGATAGTCACCCTTCGAAAGTTCGGTATTTTTTTCGTGATGGAAGAGTAAAATGGTTTAGCCATGAACCTGATGGTCGTATCATTGGATACGGTGATGAGTACGGTATTTTAGATTCTGACAGCAATGAATGGGCAAGAGTTGACTTTAGATTTGGCAACAGAGGCAACCCAGACGGACGAAGATAAAATTAACCCACAAGCTAACCAGCAAGAAAGATGACTTGGTTCGCACCGGGCACATGGGGAGATAAGAGATAAGATGCCAAGCTCATAGTACGACTACACTGCTTTTTGAAGAGATAAGATGCCAAGCTCATAGTACGACTACACTGCTTTTTGAGATACAGTTTGTTCATTTTCAATAGAAACCATCCCAGACTGCCCTGTGGTCAGCTCGGCGCGTTAGCTCATTTCGGCTTCCTCAGCTCCGTCCAGTATCCGTCAAACCCCGAAATTCGGGCCGGACAAGATGCCAGCCTTGCAGGCAAAAAAACGCTTGAATTCTGAAGATTTGGTTTCAATTTAAATTAATCAATATGACTCAAACACCTGATAATCACGACAAGATGCCAGCCTTGCAGGCAAAAAAACGCTTGAATTCTGAAGATTTGGTTTCAATTTAAATTAATCAATATGACTCAAACACCTGATAATCAGACTGAATCTGAAGAAAAACAGCTCATCGGCATCAATGCCAAGACGGGGCCGCATACGATGGCGCGGTCTTGGTCGGGTGGGCGCAGGCGCATTCTCGGGAAGGGGGCGCTGGAAAGTTACACTTACCATGTGATGTC
This sequence comes from Verrucomicrobiota bacterium, assembly GCA_026397605.1. GTDB lineage: Bacteria > Verrucomicrobiota > Verrucomicrobiia > Verrucomicrobiales > Verrucomicrobiaceae > Prosthecobacter. The sequence goes on from JAPLUM010000219.1 coordinate 1,854, forward strand.
GCGCACTTGCGGGGGCGAGGTGTTCTTTGATGATGTGGAAAAGGAGGCGCTCAAGCGGGTGATGGCGCGGTTGGCTGATTTTTCCGGCGTGCGGCTGGTAACTTACTGCATCATGGGGAACCATTTTCACGGGCTAGTGGAGGTGCCGAAGCGGGAAATTTGGCTGGAACGGTTTACTGGGCCGACGGGTGAACAGAGGCTGCTGGATCATCTGCGGGTGCTTTATAGCAGGGCTTATGTGGACTTTTTGAAAGCTGAAATCGCTGAGCTGCGGAAGATGGGACTTGAGGCGCTGGTGCAGACGAAATTAGAGGGCATCAAGAAGCGGTTTTGTGACCTTTCTGTTTACATGAAGGAAGTGAAGGAGCGCTTCAGTCGTTGGTTCAATAAGCGTCGTGGACGTAGAGGCACGCTGTGGATGGATCGCTATAAAAGTGTGATGGTCGAAGGGCGAGGTGAGCCGTTGCATACGATGGCGGCTTACATTGATCTTAACCCTGTGCGTGCAGGGCTGGTGGATGACCCAATGGACTACCGCTGGTGCGGGTATGCGGAGGCGGTGAGTGGCATCCGCCGAGCGCAGCGCGGGCTGAGCAAGGTCACAGACACACCTGTGGATGGCTGGGATAAAACAGGTGCAGAGGCTTACCGTTGCCTGCTATTTTCTAGTGGAGTGGAAGTCAAAGATGCCCAGAATGTGAACGTGATGCGTCGAGGTGTGACAGCGGATGAAGCACGCAAAGTGCTCAAGGAGAAGGGGAAACTCAGCTCCATGGAGCTTGTTCGGCTGCGAGTGCGTTACTTCAGCGATGGTCTGGTGCTGGGTAGCAAAGAATTTGTGGAGGGTATATTCACCGAAAACCGAGATCAGTTTGGCCCAAAGCGGAAGAATGGAGCGCGAAGAATCAAGGAAACGGGTGCATTGTTCAGCATGTGCCAGTTGAAAAAAAGAGCCATTGAGTGAGGGGCGAAGAAGGATCGACTGCCTGAATGATCTGTTTTCTTGTTTAAAATAATGATAATTTGCCAGTCAAACTATGCTAGTGCACACCTGAATCTCATTCAATAGGTTGATTTTCAACGCTGGAGAACGGGGTTAGGGTGCAAATAATTGACAAAATTTATCTGATCATTGGTAAGCGTATGATTCGTTAGGCCGCAGTATCAGTGGCAGCACCACCCTAAGTGGTCAGGTAGCCTTTAATGGCACCTACAACGTCAGCAGCACCTATGATGCCCTGGGCCGAGTGAACACCGTCACCGATGCCGGAGGCTACACCCGC
>JAPLUM010000737.1:0-1798 GCA_026397605.1 Verrucomicrobiota bacterium
GCAGGGAGGCCAGTTGAGTGATAAAGCCAGCATTCTGAGCTTGGCCATTAGTGTTGCCGAAGCTTGCGTGAGGGGAGTCGAAGACCTCCAGAAGATCATCGCCATACACCAGGATTGGAGACGCGGGATCGTTTTCCAGGCCGCTGATTGAAACGAGCTGTGCAGTCTCTTCACCGAATTGCTTTTGGCCAAGAGGAAAGAGCTGCCGGACCAGGTCCCCTGATTCGACTCGATCTAAGATTGTGGCCTGGATGATGGGGGTTTCAGGCTGGTGCAGTTCAGGCCAGAGTTTGCGTATCTGTTTGGCTGCGATGTTCGCCACCTCTTTCATCGTGTCATCGGTCCAGTGGCTGTCATTCTGATAAAAGGCCTGATCCTTTAGCAAGCGATCCCAAAGTGGCTGGGCAGGATCGACTAAAGTGATGCCCGCAGCAGTCAGTTGATCCAGTTTGGCTTTGTATCCTGGCGGCATCAGGGGTGCCTGATAGTCGCCTCGGAAAAAGTGCTGTGGATAGAGTGCCACTTTACTCGGCATGGAAATCACCATCATGGGAATGCCCAAAGTCTTCAAAGTTTTGGCTTGAGTGACGAATTCCTCCGTCCTGCCTGGTGTGGCTCTCCGTTGAGTCAGACGATCCAGTTCACGCATGGGAAAGAGCCAGCCTTGATAGCCGAGATGCACATGAGCATTTCCTTCATCAAAGATCCAGGTCGCGGGCCACTGGGCCAACTGTCGGATCACAGCAGGCATCATTAAGCTGTCACGCACAGTTAAAAGAGCTGAAAGTGGCAGCAGGGCATAGCCAATGATGCGCCAAGTTTTAATCTCCATCTGCATGAGCAGCGGCAGGCGTGGCAGGCCTACACTGGTCATCAGCGCGATGAATTGAATGCTCTGCAACCAGCCGCTGGTGAGGCGCTTTTCCAGCATGGCACCGTAGATCGGGCCGGGACTCATGGTAAACATCATCTGCCAACCCAGCACGGCGGTCAGTAAGTCAGGTGTGACGAGCAGCACATTAGTCAGAACAAAAAGCAGCATCGTGAAAATCACCCGAAAAGGCATGGGCAGCGGTGCGAAGAGACTTTTTTTACGCCAGACTTCCAGGTAAAGAATCACCAGTTGCATCACAAACCAGACTGAAACTGAGGTCATATTCCCATGCCAGAGCACGGAGACTCCCCCGACAAGAACCAGTGTTGGTAAGACTCTAGCCAAGGGTGGCCCCGCAGGTTTCCAGAGTCCAAGATGCAAATGCTTCCAGAGTTCTAAAAAACCACCTCGCCGATAGGGAGCATCGCACAATTCGACTTGTGATTGGCCTTTGATTTGAGTGTAGGCTAGCAGCACATCTGCCATGCCGGAAAAGGCTAGATAAAGCTGACTCGTCTGTGCTAAGGCGGCCATCCAAAAAGCTTTGCCTGTCAGCGCTGCTGGCTCTGCCTGCTGGAATAAATGAATCATCCATTCCAGGGGCAGAATTAAAAGGGCCCATTTGGCTAACCCAAAACCAAGACGCGCCAGTCCCTGCCAACGGTCAGGTTTAAGGCTGGAGCTTGCTAGCGTACTGTAATGCACCAGCAGCAGAACAATGAGGACAGGGAGCAGTGGTTTGGCGTAAAGCATGATCAGTTAGTAAGCACGGGCGATGATGAATTAACTTGGGGCAGAATAGTTACCCTAATCAATAGCCATCTGCCTTTCCTGGCACTCGCGGATCATGGGCTGGCACCAGAAGCTGACGTTTTTCATCCCACATGACGCACTGACAGGCTCCGAATCCGGAGGATCGGTCCA
>JAPLUM010000737.1:1859-11812 GCA_026397605.1 Verrucomicrobiota bacterium
AAAGGTGGTCTCGATTTTGAGTTCATCTGGTTGCCATTGCTGATGGAAGCGCGGCTCTTTCAAGGCGGCATTTGGCTCCATGCCCTGATCAATCACATTGGAGATGAGTAAAAGAGTTTGGGTAATGATCGTCGGTCCCCCAGCAGCACCCACGGTCAGCAGTGGTTTACCGTCTTTGAACACCAATGTTGGGCTCATGCTGGAAAGCGGCCGCTTGCCAGGAGCAATGCTATTTGCCTCAGCGCCGATGAGCTTGAACGCATTCGGAACACCTGGTTGAACAGCAAAGTCATCCATCTCATCGTTGAGTAGTACGCCGGTGCCTGGCACGATAACCTTGCTGCCAAAGGCTGTATTGATCGTTTGATTGAGCGCTACCCAGTTTCCCTCAGCATCGGCGGTACTGAGATGCGTGGTGTGTTTGCCAAAAATATCGCCTTCCCAATGTGGAGGCGTGCCGTGAGTGGGCACTGACGTCGCATGGTCCAAATGGATCTTTGCCGCCAACTCTTTGGCGTAGGAAGGATCGACGAGTCCCTTTGGCACTTTGACAAAGTCAGGATCTCCCAGCCAGTAGGCGCGATCTGCAAAGGCCAGTTTCATGGCCTCAGTGATCACATGAACTCGGCTGCTGGCGCGGAAGTGACGAATGGGAAACTGCTCCATGATGCTCAAAATCTGTGCCACATGCACGCCGCCACTGCTGGGCGGTGGCATGGCCACGATGTCGTAGCCTCGATAGTTGGCTTTTACCGGTTCGCGCTCGACCGCTTTGTAATGAGCAAAGTCGGCTGCTGTGGAAATACCACCATTCGCCTGCATCCAGGCTTCCACCTTTTGAGCGTATTCGCCTTCGTAAAACCACTCGATGCCATGTTTGGCAATCATGCGGTAGGTATTGGCTAAATCCTTTTGAATCAAAAGATCGCCTTTTTTGAGGGGAGTGCCATCAGGCTTAAAAAAGACAGCCAGGGAACCGGGGAAGTGCTTCAGTTTTTCGGCGGTTGCCGCCAGCTTGCGCGCATAGACTTCATCAATGGGAAAGCCTTTCTCCGCAATCTCGGCGGCTGGCAGCAGCAGATCTGCCAGCTTGAGCTTACCGTGCTTTTTGATCGCCAAATCGTAGGCTCGGAGTGCTCCCGGAATAGCTGAGGCTAAAGCTCCTGTTTTACTGGCCTCATTGTCCAGCTTACCACCAATCACATACATATTTCGACTCGCCTTCGCAGGAGCCATTTCCCGGCCATCGATGGCAGTGAGAGTGCCGTTTGCAGCCCGAATGACTAGAAAACAGCCGCCTCCGATGCCTGAGTTATGGCCGTCCACCACACCGAGCGTCAGGCCCGCGGCCACGGCGGCATCCACAGCGTTACCACCTTTTTTGGCAGCATTGACTGCTGCATCCGTCGCCAACGGCTGCACGGTCGCTGCTGCGAAGTGGGGAAACCCAGGCTCTGCAGCTCTGGTAACCAAGAGCATTAAACCCAAAATAAATGACGTAAGGAAGAGAGGATTCTGCATAAACACTGGCAAACATGCACCAGCCTACAGGTCTATCTATGCTTTTCATCTCGCATCCTAATGAAATCTTGTCGTAACGTGGACCCAGAATTACCGTAGTGTCTTCTTCACTCATCGAATGCCCGACGATCCCCATGTCCCAGAGATCCCTCAACCTCCGCCTGATGCGGAGGCTGCAGCGTATCCTTCGGTGGAGGAATTGGGACACCTTTTACCGCAGTATGAGATTCATGAGATCATTGGAGTTGGCGGTATGGGCGCTGTTTATAAGGGGCGTCAAATGGCGCTGGATCGCTGGGTAGCGATCAAGGTGTTGCCCATTGCAGCGTCCCAGAACGCGGAAGATACTCAGCGCTTTATCACTGAGGCCCGAGCGATGGCAAAGCTGGTGCATCCGCATATCGTTGCCGTTTTTGACTTTGGGCAGACTTATCAGAGACATCTCTTTCTCGTCATGGAGTATGTCGAGGGCATGGATCTGCATCTGCGCACTAGGGCAGGGGATGTGACGCCCCAGAAAGCGCGTGAAGTCATCTCGCAGCTCTGTGATGCCTTGCAGTTTGCCCATGAGCATGGCGTGGCGCATCGGGACATCAAGCCCGCCAATATCCTTATCACCAATGATTGGAAGGTGAAGGTTGCCGATTTTGGTCTAGCGCGTGATTTGTCTGCCGATCCAAACGCGGATGAGCCTGAATACGGCACACCGGATTACACTGCGCCAGAGCGGCTCATCATCGGTGCTGTTGTGGATCATCGCGCAGATATTTATGCTCTTGGCGTAGTCATCCATGAAATGCTCACGGGTAAGACCCCCACTGCCGCTGGTGAAAGGGCATTGAAAGACTTGCCCTTGGGCTTTGCAGGCGTGATCTCCAAGTGCCTCATGGCTGAGCCTGAACGGCGCTACCAGAAAGCCAGTGACGTCAAAATAGCGCTGCTTACGGCCACTTCTGATTCAGCGATCAAGACTGGTTCGACGGCAAAGCAAGAAGCCAAGCAAGCCTATGCAGTGCCGGAGGAATTCTCCACTTATCAACCACCCCGTTTTGTTGCGGTTAAGCGCGGTCTTCCCGTTCTGGGTTGGGGTTTAGCCTGCGTCCTATTAGTGGGTGCGTTTGCATGGTTTTTACTCAAGGATAAAGTCAGTTTTGAGTCTCCTGCGCCTGAGATTTTAAATGCGAAAACCGAGGGTGCTAAGGTGGAGCCTGAGCCATCAAAGCCCACGGAGCCAGAGTTTGTAGGGCCTCCTACGCCAGCTGTTTCTGCTGTCGAGGTGACAGTGGTTCCTCCTACAGAGGTGCCAACTCCGCCAATGACGACACCCAAGGTCGTGGTGGAAATGGAAGATCCGGTATTAGTACCCAAAGATCTCCCCAAAGCGCCTCCCTACAGTGTGCCGGAGGGGCCTCTGGGTGAGGTCATGCGGCTGGATGGCCATGTCGGTTCTGTTTATGATGTTGAAATTCTCCAGGACGAGCATCGCGTCGTTTCCACAGGGGTTGACGGTACCCTTAGGGTATGGGACCTGCATACGCAAAAAGAGATCCTTCATGTCGATGACGAAATCGGGCAACTGCAAATGCTTCAAGTCGATGCAGATGATTCGCGTGCGCTCATTTACAGCACGCAGACGGATCAGCTTGCTATGGTCGATTTGACGACGGGTAAGATAACACATAAGGTCAAATTCCCTGACAATACTCTTAGCAATGTCGTGCTCATGCCAGCGGCGAAAACCGTGCTGGTTGGTGGGGCTAATAACGACGGTAAAAATAACCTCTACCTCTGGCAGCTAGAGGAAGGTGCAGAGTTAAATCCAGTCGAAGGTTACTCCGGCCGGCCTTACGCCATGGCGCTGGGCCAGGATGGTCAAAGTGTGATCATCTCGTCTTCTCAAATCGTAGATGCAGAAAAAAAGTCTTTTCGACCGGTTGTGAGCCTTTTCTCCGCGCAGACGGGTCAGTTTAGCCCATTGGAAGTCAGTAATCTTGGCTACATCACCCGATTTCATGAGGTACGTTCAGCCACACAGCTTTTAGCACGTGGCTCTTCACTCGCCGTGGTCAACCGATCAGACATGAAGGTCAGTTTTTCACTGCCTAAAAGTAAACCTGACGAGCCTAGCCTGCTTACGGGTCAAGTCGCCGACAATGGGCGCTTACTTTTGACTGGCTGGAGTGATCGCACTCTGCGGGCCTATGAGGTTAGCTCTGGGGATGAAGTTTGGCGGGAAACAACGTCGGAACCTGTCACCGACATGAGTTTGAGTAAGGATCAGCGCTGGGCTGTTTTCAGTACTCGCTTCAAAGATCCCAAAAATACAAACGAAGGTGATTTTGATTTGCTCGTCTGGCGCATGCCGAAGTGGGACGACCTGCAAAGCCCATCTAAACTCGAAGCCACCATCGCCCTTCAAATGGCTGAGCTTGCCAAGCATGACCCTGAGCTTGCTTCCATGCGGGAGAATCTCCTGGCCTCCTTTCCCCTTCCGGATAAAGCGGAGTGGGCAGCTCAAAAACAGAAGCTCGACGTCCTCTACGTCAGTGCTTTACGACGCCAGATTCCCGGCCTGTCACCGACAGAGCAGAAAGGGGTGCAGCAAGAGGTGGAGCTCATCATCTCAGGCCGCACTCTGCCCGACAAAAATTTGGATGTTGCCCTGCCTGTGGCGGCGCAAAAATTGCGCGGCATTTATCGGGATCAGCTCCTGGCTCTTGTGGATAAACAAACGCAGGCCGTGACAATAGTGAGGCAAACAGTCGAAGGCTATCTGCTGCCTCTGAAGCGAAAACGCGAGGCCGCCAATGACCGACTAGCGGTAGGTCGTCTCACGGCTTTGTTGAAGGAGTGGACTGTCACCTCGGATGTCCCATCAACACCAGCTCCAGAGACGACTCCTTTGGCTCAGCCTAGCCTCACCGCGACACCGACCAAGAGACCTGATCGTCCGGGTAACGTCATCGTCATTCAGCGGACGGCTCTCAACACAAGTCCCATGATGCCTCCGCCGCAGGTGGGTCGCGTGCCGCGTGATTTGGGGGCCGTTGTAGCCATTGCTGGCGGGGCTGAGCATGTGATCGCCCTACTCCCTGATGGGCAGTTGCGCGCCTGGGGCACCTGGGGCGGTCAACCAATGGTCTTGCCCTCGGCGGCGAAAGACGTGGTGCAGATTGACAGCTCAGACCTGACCGCCGTGGCTTTATGTCGCGACGGTAAAGTTGTCTGTTGGGGATCTTCGACAGCTGAAAAGCCAACCCTGTGGGCGTCGTCAAATGGGAAGATCCCGCTCCACGTTTATGCGGGTAGCCGGGAGTCAGGTTACGTCCAGTGTACGGACGGATCTATCGAGCCTATTGGCCAAATCGATCCAGCTGCTCCTACGACATTGGGTCCTGTGGCAAAGCTGCAATACTTCCCGAACAGTGGAGGCTGGTGCGCGATTTTGCAAAATGGGGGGACTCCTGTGTATTGGGGCGCTGCATTGAGTCCAGTCCTACCTCTTCCGCCGGAGATGAGAGATCTTTTCAGCATCGGTATTTCCACTGCCTACGGCGTGGCGTTGCAGCGTGATGGCACCATGACGGGCTGGGGGCAGTTGGCCCAGAATCAGCGGTTCAGAATCCGTAAATTCACAGGTGGCACCGAAATTTTTCATGACTATGCCGGACGTGTCTTCCCGGTGCATCGCACAGACCATTCCTGGGAACTGGCTCCGAATCCAAGCATCCCTGAATACATTGCAGAAGATCGCAGCAGCGTCGTTGAAGGCCGGCTCCGCAGTTGCATTGATGCTATCTTCACCAAAGAATACGTGATCGGGCTTAAACCCTAGGCAGCGTCTGCTTGTGAGAGTCTTTCACTAACGATCTCCCAGACCGTATCAAAAGTCAGATGTCGGATATCGCCTCCAGGAGCCTGTAGAATCTGAATCGTGGTCTGAGGCGGGGCCCAGATGGCAGGATCAGTGGGGCCAAAAAGCAGAATGCTAGGCACTCCGCATGTCGAGGCTAAGTGAGAGATACCGCTGTCATGTCCCAGAAAAAGGGAACAGCCGCTAAGACGCCTGGCAAGCTCAGTGAGAGGTAGGGCGTGCCAGTGCTCCAATGATACATCTGCGCTTCGATCAAAAGCCGTGCCACGTGCTTCTTCTGCCTCTCCTGTGACACAAGCAATCTGCACCATAGGATCATTCTTTTGAAGCAGGCTGATCAGTCGCTGCCAGTGCTCCATAGGCCAGTTTTTTGACTCTGAGCCGCTGCCGAGGTGGATCGCAACGCGTGAAGATTTTTCTCCTGTAGGAAAGACAGGTTGACGCCATTGCGGTTCTTCTAAAAACAGCGCCAGCTTTTGCAAAGGACGTGCCAACTGCGCTGAGGCATGGCCTGCGTCGTTGGTGATTCGTTCTGGCATGTCGATGAGTGTCTTCACGCCGATACTCTCCAGGTTTCCACGCAGGATCCCATCAGGATCGTAAAGGTAACTGATCACTAGATTAAAGCTGCTAAAATAGCCCACCAATTCAGGATCAATCGTAGCGCCCCGCGCAAAAAGCAGCGCCATGCGCGGATTATTCAGTGACCTAGTCGCATCGGCCAGGCCTGCGGATACCGCTAGATCAGCAATGCCTGGATAGCCGAGGACCTCTAGGTGACAGGAGGAAAAGTTTTCCCGCAGTAATCGGATTGCTGGCAGAGTGAGAATGAAGTCACCAATAGCCCCGCCGCGAATGACAAGGACACGGGCTTGAGGCTTCACCATGGCTGATGCCGCAGGCTTAATAGGTCAGCACGGCCAGCAGCAAAAGCGCTGCACCGTAGGCGATCCCGCCAAAGACAGCCATACTCCAGCGACCTTCCTTGGCCAGCAGCCAGGAGGTCCAGTCCCTCATCAGATAGGGCATTCCGACAAAGAACATGCCTGAAATGATCCAAGCATATACCAAGATCGGAAGCAGTAACCTCGTCAGTTGAGGCTGAAGAAAAGCCGAGGCCAAAACCGGACCTGCCACCAGAAGCATGAGGCTACCCAAGGCGCGGACCGAGAGAAACTCCTTCACATAAATCAGCACCAGGACATAACCAATCGGCACCAGAGTGAGAAACCATTTCCTCAAAAAGAAAAACTCACCCATGTCCATGTTTGAGAGAACCATCATCGCCCAAAGAAAATCGATGGTCAAAATCAGGATGCCCCAGCCATAATGGCGCGGGAAAGCGCGCAAGAAAGCTTTCGCCTTTTCGCCGTTTTTGAGAGCCCAAAAATGCACTGCCAGCAAAGCCAATCCCAAAACGATGCCAACCGGCTTCATGGGCAATCCGCCTGTTGGGGCTAGGTGATAAAGGTAATCGTGGAGTTCTTTGAACATGCGTGGAAGGGCAGACGAGCCGAAGACTGGCGCAGGCATAGACGATGCGCAAATGAGTTTGCTACACAGATGGCCATCATTTGGCAGGGGCGGTTTATTCTTGCCGATTGGCACTGCTGTTGTTACGTCAGCGACATGAAGTTTTCTGAAACACCAGCTTGGTATGTCATCCACTCGCGACCGAAGTGCGAGCACATCGCTGCGGGGTTGATGCTAGGACTGCCGGAAGTGGAGACGTATTGCCCACGGATCAAATTTCAGCGAAATACCAAACGAGGGAAAGTCTGGTTCATTGAGGCGCTGTTCCCAAGCTACTTTTTCGCCCGATTTATTCCTGCGAACTCGATCCGAGCCGTCAATCACTCACAAAGTGTGATCCGCATTGTGGACTTTGGTGGGCAGATGACACCCGTAGCAGATGACATCATCCAGTCCATCCGGGAAGAGATGGACGGTCAGGTGATCCGCGAAATCAATGTCGGGCTTAAAGTAGGCGACTCCGTGGAGCTTACAGAAGGGGCCATGCGCGGCCTCAAAGGCATCGTCAATAGCATCCATAGCGGCGAAGAGCGGGTGAAGATCTTGATGGAATTTCTTGGCAGAGAAAGCCTGATCGAAGTCAGCTCATCCAAGCTGCTGAGTGACTTCTCAGCCCGTGAGGTGCTGGCTGGAACTGCCCGATAGAATTACTTTTTGGGGCCCGCCGTATCCCAAGCATCTTCGTTATCGAGATGCTGGCGTTTCATGTCCTCACGCAGTAGAGACTCGAGATTTTGTAAATGCTGACGGGCGATTGAAATGTAGGCGGACTGGTCGCCGCCGTAGTGTTTGGCCAGTTCACGCACACTCTCCTCCTCATAGCATTTAAAGGTCTGTACGGTCCTCAAAGCGCGGTGCGCGCGATATCCGAGGGCTCTCAAAATATCGGTACCAAGATCGAGTGCACTGCCGAGTGTGTCACGACGATAGTCCATGACACCACGTTTGATGAGCTCATAGGCATGACTGCGAGTGACCGCTCGGGCCAGGATGCGGAGATGCGGGAACTCCTTCTGCACGAGGTCGATGATCTCCAAAGACTTCTCTTCATTATCCACGGCACAGACAAAGAGCTTAGCCTTCGCGGCCCCAGCAGCAGAGAGCAGATCAGCGCGTGAGGCGTCGCCATAAAAGGCCTTCATGCCAAAGCGACCGAGCAACTCCACCTGATCAGGATCGCTATCAAGAACGGTCACCCCAAAGCCGCTATTCTCTAGAAGCCGACCGATGATGTGACCGAAGCGTCCGAACCCAGCCAGGATAACGGGATGATCATGAGACTCTACGGCATCATGCTCACGCTCCGATTTCAGCTTGGCAAATCGCGGCTGAATGACGCGATCATTGAGGATCAGCATGAGTGGAGTCAAAGCCATACTCAGGGCAATGGCGGCACTCAGGGGACCCGTTGTATCATTGGACATCAAGCCCTGCTGACCTGCCATGCCGAGCAGGACAAAACAAAACTCCCCGCCCTGAGCCAAGGCACAGGCAAAGAGAAATGACGAACCCCAACCCAAACGGAAAGCCATGCCGATGCCGAGAAGAATCATGAACTTCAATCCAATGAGTCCGACTGTCAGAGCCGCGATCAGTCCCGGCTGAGCTGCGACTAAACCCAAATTCAGCCCTGCCCCCACAGCAATAAAGAATAGCCCTAACAGCAAGCCTTTAAAGGGCTCCACGTCAGCCTCTAACTGGTGGCGATATTCACTCTCTGCTAAAACCACGCCTGCAATGAAGGTGCCCAATGCCGCAGAGAGCCCGACGAGCTGCATGACATAGGCCACTCCTGCCACCACGAGCAAAGCCACGGCAGTAAAGAGCTCACGCAGTTTTGCAGCAGCTACATAGCGGAAAACATAACGCAGGAAATAGTGCGCCACAATCACCACTGCCACCACGGCCCCAAGGGTGATCAGGCTCTGAGCCCAAGGCGGAAAATGGGCTAAAGCAGAGTCGTGCCCGTGAGCTGCTGCTTCTGATAATTTGGCACCATTGGCTCGCGCCAGCCAAGGCAGCAAGGCAAGGATCGGAATCACGGCGATGTCCTGAAACAGTAGCACGGAAAAGCAGGCCTGCCCGCCGCGCGTATTCAGCACATTCCGCTCCGCTAAAGACTGGATCACAATGGCGGTGGAGGACATGGCTAGAGTAAGACCAATCGTCACCGCAACTGGCCAAGTCTGACCGCACAAAAGGGCCACGCCACTCACTGTGGCAGCGGTCAAGATCACCTGCGCGCTGCCAGTGCCGAGGATGGGGCCACGCAAACGCCAGAGCAGACTGGGACGTAGCTCCAAGCCAACCACAAAGAGCATCATCACCACGCCAAACTCGGCAAAATGCTGCACGTCCTCCACTTGCCCCACGAGGTTCAGAAGACTTGGCCCAATCACGACACCGGCGATCAAATAGCCAAGCACAGATCCGAGTCCGAAACGTTTCGCCACAGGCACTGCAATGACAGCTGCCAGAAGGTAGATGACGGCTTGAAATAGAAAATTTGAGGTCATTGTGGCTGCAATTTCATAGCCTCCGTTGAAGCTGTTCCGCCCGTCGCATCGCTGGCACCCGTCAGCTCAATAATGCGCGCTCGGTATCTCCGTGCAGCAGCCTCGATCTCAGGCTTGGTGTAGCGATTGACGGCATGAAGGATGAAAGGCTCCAGATACGTCATGCCGCAGAGGTGCGCGGTTTGGTCAAACGGTGCCAGCAGCTCACGCATGGTGAATCGATTGTGCCCGCTCTGCTGATACGCTTCTGCTGGGCCACCCGTGGTCATGGCACTCATCACTTGCTTGCCATGCAGTGCCTTACCAGCATCCCCATAGGCAAAACCGTATTCCAGCACCACATCCATCCACTCCTTCATCAAAGATGGGGCTGAATACCAATAAAACGGATGCTGCCAGACGATCACCTCATGCTCTAGCAGCAGCTTTTGCTCGGCATCCACTTCGATATGGTAATCAGGATACTCCTCATACAGGTCGTGAAAAGTCACGTTCGGTAAATCACGCAC
>JAPLUM010000536.1 GCA_026397605.1 Verrucomicrobiota bacterium
AGCGCGGAATCTGCCGCCCATTCAAAAGCGCGCGCTTGAAGAGACACTGGAAAGCTTCCGCCAGGCCGGAGCCGATCTGCCACCAGCTAAAAAAGCACGCTTGGAAGAAATTGAGTCCGCCCTCTCCAAAGCCACTCAGAAGTACTCCGAAAATGTGCTCGACTCGACGAACAAATGGGAACTGATCATCACTGATCCCGACAGGCTCAGAGGCCTGCCCCAATCTGCCATCGAGGCAGCCCGTGCCGATGCCGCAGCGAAGGGGCTAGGCAGCGAAGAAGCACCTCAATACCGTTTTTCTCTCAAAGCACCGTCCATGATTCCTGTCATGGAATATGCGGAAGACGTGGAACTCCGCCGTGCGGTCTGGGAAGGCTCCACCAGCATCGGTCGTGGTGGCGATCACGACAATACCGATCTCATCTGGCAGATCCTCCGCCTGCGTCATGAGAAAGCCCAGCTCATGGGCAAGGCTAACTTTGCCGACCAAGTGCTCCAGCAACGCATGGCCAAAAACGGCCAGACCGCTCTGCAATTCACAGAGAACCTGCAAGCCAAAATTCAAATCCCCTTTCAGCGGGAAACGATTCAGCTTCAGGAATACCGCGCCGATATCCTCGGTCAGGTGGCCGATCTTCTCCAGCCCTGGGAAGTGGCCTTTTGGGCAGAGCGTCAGCGGAAGTCCGAGTACGATTTTGATGAGGAAGAACTCCGCCCTTACTTCCCACTAGATCGCGTGCTCAGCGGCATGTTCCAGCTCGCTGAAAAAGTCTTTGATCTGAAGATCACTCCGCGGAACACGGTTTATTATGCCCCAGGTGAAACGGGTCCAGCCAGCACGCAGCCTGGCCAGGAAGGGCCGGTCGAAGTCTGGCATCCTGAGGTCAAATTCTATGAGGTGCACAACGAAAAAGGAGTCCACATCGGCTCCTTCTTTGCCGACTGGCATCCACGTGACTCCAAGCGCGGCGGAGCCTGGATGAACTACCTGAAAATGGGCACCCCACCCAGTGGTGACCGCGACCGCCGCCTGCATCTCGGCCTCATTTGTGGAAACATGACCCCGCCTGTGGATGGTCGGCCAGCCCTGCTCACCCATGATGAAGTCACCACCGTCTTCCATGAGTTTGGTCACCTCCTCCATCAGCTCTGTGGCAATGTGGAAATCCCCGCGCTGAACGGCGTCAACGTCTATTGGGACTTCGTCGAGCTGCCGTCCCAGATCATGGAAAACTTCTGCTGGGAACGCGAAAGCCTGGACCTCTTCGCTTTACATCACGAGACCGGAAAACCGATCCCTGCCAAAATCTTCAAGAAAGTCATTGCCGCCAAAAACTACCGCAGCGCCAGCGACATCATGCGTCAGGTCGCTTTTGGGAAGCTGGACCTGCATCTCCACATGCACCACGCTACCGACGAGGGCACGGATCTCGACGAGCTTTCCCGCCAGATCCTCAAAGACTGCCTCATGCCATTGAAGACGGAAAACCCCACCATGGCACGGCGCTTCAGTCATCTATTCAGCAGCCCAGTCGGCTACGCCGCAGGTTACTACAGCTACAAATGGGCTGAAGTGCTGGATGCAGACGCCTTCACTCGCTTCCAAAAAGAAGGCATCCTCAACCCCAAAGTTGGCCGCGAATTCCGGGATAAAATCATCAGCAAAGGCAACTCCGAAGACCCCGCCAAGCTATTCCGCGACTTCATGGGCCGAGACCCAGACCCCGCCGCCCTGCTCACCCGCGCAGGCTTGGCGTAGTCCCCAAGGCTGGATGCCTAAGCTCCTGGGCTGTGATGCCCATTCGCGATGAATACCATCGCGAGACTCTATTTTTGTTTTAACTCAGGCTGGGTTAAAAGAGGCGGGTTCATGCGCTGCCTCGCTTTCATTCTCCTATTTATGGTTAGCCTCAGCCTCTGCGCTGGAGATCTGCCTGCGCCATCGGTTGAAGTAGCCAAGCCAGACAATTTCCAGTTTAGCTTCCAGGCCCGAGTGCGGGGTGAATACCGGAACAATGTCTATGATTTTAATGATCGGCTAGATTCGAAGACCGATGATAACTGGTTGCTGCACCGCATCCGGCTCGGGATCGAGTGGCAGCCTCTGGACTGGCTGCATGTCACGGTGCAGGGGCAGGACGTGCGGGAGTCATTTTCTGATCGTGCCGATGTGCCTTTGCAACAGGGCGCGGAGGGGGATGACGCTTTTGATCTGCGACTGGCTTCTCTGGAGTTTGGCAATCCCAAGCATCTGTCTCTAAAATTAGGTCGGCAGGTCCTAGCCTACGGGGATGAGCGGCTCGTGGGGCCATTAGAATGGCTAAATTTCAGCCGCACCTTTGATGCCGTGAAACTGCACTATCAGGAGAAAGACTGGTGGGCAGACGGCTTCATTTCCAGCGTGGTGAGACCGCATGAGTCCCACTTCAATACCTCTGACTGGACAGACACTCAAAATCCTCGGCATCAACTTTTCAGCGGTCTTTACTTCAGCAGCAGCTTCATCCCAGTGCAGACGACGGATTTATACGCCTACCACCTGCATGAAGAGGCGATCACCGGCAACACCGACTTCATCACGCTGGGCACACGCATGAAGGGTGATCCCCTGAAACTGGCTGGCCTGGACTACACCTTTGAACTGGTAGGCCAAGCGGGCAAGGTACGTGGCCAGGACCTCCGGGCTTATGCCTTCCATCTGGAAAGCGGCTACAACTGGCTTCAGCAGGCCTGGAAGCCACGCCTCGGCCTAGAATACAGCTTCGGCAGTGGTGACGGCAATGCCAAGGATGGTAAGGTCAACACCTTCCAAAATCTGTTTCCGACCAATCATCCGCCTTACGGATTCATGGACACGTTTTCCTGGCAAAACATGCATAACGTGGTGCTGCGCATGGCCGCGCAACCTCATGCCAAAGTGAAGACCAATCTAGATCTGCACGCCTTTTGGCTGGCCGATACCGGAGATGCCTGGTACCGCGCTAACGGCACAACTCAAGTCCGTGGCATCAAACCAAAAGCCAATAACTATGCGGGGGCAGAGGCTGACTTCACCATCAATGCCAAACTGTCCAAACATCTCGACATGCTGCTAGGTTACAGTCACTTCTTTGCCGGCACCTACCTCAGCGACACAGGTGCTGCTGATGGTGCCGACTTTGCTTACCTGATGCTCACTTTGAATTACTAATCCGCCCACTTTCATTTAACTCCCCTGCCCCCATGACCAATCTCCAACTCGCCATCCAACTCTTTTTACAACTGGCCATCATCCTCATGGTCTGCCGCGTGGTCGGCATGATCGCGGCACGCTTTGGTCAGCCGCAGGTCGTGGCAGAAATGATCGCCGGAGTCTGCCTGGGGCCCTCACTCATGGGCCTGTTTTTGCCCGATGTCTCAAAGGCACTGTTCCCGCCAGACTCCATGAAGGTGCTGTTTCCACTTTCTCAGCTCGGCTTGGCACTTTACATGTTCATCGTTGGTTTAGAATTCCGCATGGACATCGTGAAGAAGCGTTTTGGCAGTTCCATGGCGGTGTCTTTTGCTGGCATGGTGGCTCCCTTTATCCTTGGGGCAGCGGTCGGTTGGTACTTTTTTAATCACACGACGCTCTTCCCAAAAGCGACGTCTCAGACGAACGCCATGATCTTCATGGGAGCCAGCATGTGCATCACGGCATTCCCGATGCTGGCACGCATCATTCATTTCAAAGGACTCGCTGGCACGACCATGGGCACTGTCGCCATCGGTGCAGGTGCGATTGATGACGCAGCAGCCTGGGGCATGTTGGCGCTCGTCTTGGCTAGCTTTAATGGAGACATGTCCCATGCTGTTTTGAGCATTGGCGGCGGCATTGGTTACGTCCTGATCGCTCAAATGATCATCCGCCCCATCCTGGAGCGCTACGCCAAGGGCATCGAAGCTCGCGGTAAGGTCAGCGATGGCGAATACGCCTTCTTTCTTTCCCTGATGTGCCTAGGCGCCTGGTGGACAGACTACATCGAACTGCACGCCGTTTTCGGTGCCTTCATCATGGGCTCAGCCATGCCTCGCGGCATTGTCAGTCGCACCATCATTGAGCGCACGCAGCCCCTGGCCGTGGCCCTCATCCTGCCGCTATTCTTCACCTTCTCAGGAC
>JAPLUM010000839.1 GCA_026397605.1 Verrucomicrobiota bacterium
TGGCCGGTGGTGGTGTGCAGCCAGGCATCACCTATGGGAAGACGGATCCCTTCGGCTTCAACGTGGTCGAAAAACCCGTCCACGTGCATGACCTCAACGCCACAGTCCTGAACCAACTCGGCTTTGACCACGAACGCCTCACCTTCCGCTACCAAGGCCGCGACTTCCGCCTCACCGATGTGCATGGCGAAGTCATTCGTGGGATTCTGGGGTGAGCCGGAGACGCATTGGTTTTTAGAATCACTCTTCAGGTAATCCTAAAAACCAGTTTCATGTTTAAAGTTCAAAGTTTCAAGGCATGAAGCATTGCGACCGAAGTATTCTAGACTTTTGAGCGTTCTCTCGATGTCTCGTATTACCATGATTCAGAAATCTTGGAACCTGAAACTTGGAACTTTAAACTCGGTTTTAGGGTAATAGCTTGCCCTCGACGATCGACCTCAGGGTATCGGACACAGGATGGGTGATCGTACGCTTCAGCACGTTCACGCTACTGTCGGGGCTTGCGCTGATGACTCGCACGTTGCGATAGGTCAGTGGCTTTCCAGACTCCAGCACTTCGGGTGCTTGCTGTGGCAGGACGAACCACGCATGGACTTCGGGCACGGTGGCGAAGACATGGGCTTCACCATTGGCTTCCACACAAAGGGCGGCTTTTTCATCGACTCCAATTCCAAGCAAGTTGTCCACTTTGAAGTCGCTCGTGATGCGTGACATGAAGGTCATGAGACGACCGAGTCTGCCTCGTGGATTGAAATGGGTATCGGTGATCACGCCACGCATGAGGTCCAGGTGCAGGAAGTCAGGCTCAAGGGTCAGCGCTTTATCAAAAGGATTCTTCATCGCTAATTCGCTGGTGAAACGAGAGGTCAGGTGCGCGGTGTAAACAATCTGTCCCAACACGGCGAGCCCTGCACTGCTGCCGCCGAGAGGCTTACCAGCCCGCACATGGGCATTGAGAGCATCACCCACGGGAGTACCCTTCCAATAGTTCATATAGACATGCTGTTTGCCACCACCCAGGAAGATACCGTCAGCATTCTGGAGGGCTTGCAAGACCTTGGGATCACTCGCGGCTTGGCGATTGTGAAAGGCAATGACTTCCACAGAATCACAACCGCCGATGGTGTCATGCAAATAGGCTCCGAAGGTATCGGCCACGGACTCCTCACGATCTGTGGCTTTCAGCACAACGATGTCTCCACCACCAGCTTTCTTGATGAACCAACGAAAGGCATCTTCGACGAGTCCGCCGCCGCCCATGAGCAATAGAGCACCTTCGGTTTGCGCTGGTTTGGTATCAGCCGCATTGCCCGTGAGGTAGTAATCAAAGTCAGAAGCTGTCAGCTTATTGGCACTCAATAAGATGGCTACTGAGGCGAGGAGGAGTGTGGCAGGGAGTTTCATATAAATGGCAGGTGACTATTCCTCGAAGATGGCAATGTGGAGGGTTCCATCCGCTTTTACCCATCCGTGAAACATGCCAGGCGTATTGAAAGGAGTGGAGACGTTTCCTTTCGCATCCACGCTGATGAGTCCTCCGCCGCCACCGAGCTTTTTGAGCTTTTGGTTCACCACTTCGTTCGCGGCGTCAGCGAGAGGGAGTTGACGATACTTCATGAGAGCAGCCACATCGTAAGCGACGACAGAGCGAATGAAAAACTCGCCGTGCCCAGTGCAAGAGACTGCACAGACTCCGTCCTCGGCATACGTCCCCGCGCCGATCACGGGAGAGTCCCCAATGCGGCCCGCGCGTTTGTTGGTGAGTCCACCCGTGGATGTACCTGCGGTGAGATGCCCGGCTTGATCCAATCCCACCGCTCCCACCGTGCCCATGCGCAGGGTGAGATCCTTGTCGTTCATGTGGATCGAGGCTTGGCCAGCCTTGGCTTTCGCCTTCTTCAGTCGCGTCTCTTGCTCTGGCGTGATGAAGTATTCCAGTGGTTCAAACGGCAGCTCACACTCACGGGCAAAAGCTTCTGCCCCCTCTCCCGCAAGCATCACATGGGGTGTGCGCTCCATGACCAAACGAGCGAGGCGAATGGGATTGCGAACGCCCGTGACGCTCGCTACAGCCCCAGCAGAAGGTTTGTCACCCATCATCACCGCCGCATCCATCTCCACCGTGCCTGCCGCTGTCAGCACCGATCCACGCCCAGCATTGAACAAAGGCGAATCCTCTAACACCATGATCGCCTCCTGCACCGCGTCGAGACTGGCACCGCCACTGCGCAATACTTTCTCACCTGCCCGCAGAGACTCCTCCAGCACCTTCCGGCACTCGGCCTCCC
>JAPLUM010000498.1 GCA_026397605.1 Verrucomicrobiota bacterium
GTGGCATGGGAGTCGGGACGAATTAATTTGGAATTAAATAAATCCTATCAAAGAGACCTCAAAACGACACCTTACCATTTGGTAATGTAAGGAATGAAAGCCCCAGCCGGGGGTGTTTGCTGTCTGTCTAAAAGGCTTGAAACCAGCCTCTTAAATAAGTGGCTATTTATGACCGCCAGCTCCACAAAAGACGTCTTTTTTATTTCTTTTGGAAAAGCAGATAAAATCTTCAATCATCTCCAACTCATGAAATGAACATTTGGGATGCCTCTATGGTTCTTTATTGGAGATAAAAGAACTCGTTCGCATTCAGCAGCACGTGGCAGAGATCGGCGATGGCTTCGCGGTTGGGGTCACTTTTTCCTTTTGGAGTGATAGCTGGCGCGCTGGTCTGCCATTTCCAGGCTGTTTTGAGCATGTCGGTGGCGTGATCAGCATTCACATCTAGCAGGCAGCTGGGGTCGTTCATGCCGGTCCATGTCATGAGCTTACCAGCATCCAGCGCGCCTTGACGCAGGGTGACGCGGGCGATGGCTCCGTGCCAGAGGCTTGCTTTATCTTTTTCGCGTCCGCCGATGTAAAAAGCACGGGTTGGATCGACATAAGCGCCGCAAATTTGATGCGGAATGGTGACGCTCTGCATGGGTGCAGCGGGATCACTGAGGTCACGTAGGTGAAAGGTGACGGTTCCACCAAATTTCTGACCTTCAGCGGGTTCGTTATTGATCTCAGCCGCTACGTAATACGGCTTGTTTAATGGCAGACGCAGTCCGCTAGCGACGACTTCATAGACGAGGCTGCGCTGGAAGTCTTCCCCGACGAGCTGCACGATCAGGTTATTTGGCTGATGGGCGGATTTTTCACTGGTGACGCCAAGCGCCCAGCCTGCGGAGCCTTTATCATTGTCCCAGCGTGAGGCGATGGTCCGCACGCTGCCGTTTGGGTAGAGGCTGCTGAGATTCACGACGGCTTCGATGGCGAACTTTTCACTTTCTAGTGCGGTCGGATTTTGTACCTGGAGTTTCTCGTTTTGACTACCGGGTTGCATCCAGAGCGTTTTCACCGTTTTAGAGGCTGCTGATGGGCCGAAGTAAGCCTTGGCTTCCGCTAAAGCTGGGACGGTTGGGAGTTCCGTTGGAAGCTCCTTTTTCAGACGTGTGCGCTGAGCGGTGAGGAAGGCTAGCGCGGCTGATTTTTCTTTGGCTGTGGGCTTACGGGAAAAAGTCAGGTCATAGGCCTGATCGATGATTTGAGCATCGTTGGTTGGCTTGCTGGCAATCAATCGGCTGGCCATGGCGGATGAGCGCTCCAGTGGCCAGTCGCCATTGATCATGAGCAGGCTCTGTGTGGCAGTGGTGGTGGCATCTCGGGTCGGCAGGCTGGCAAATCCTGGTGGCGCATCCAGGCTCTGTAAAAAGGCATCCTGGGTATTGCGCATTTTGCGCGTGTAGATACTGCGGCGTGGGTTGGCGGCATCCACACCTTCACCACCGCTGGTGGAATCCAGCTCGCCAGTGGCGGCCAGGATGGCATCTCGGGACTGCTCGGCATCCAGTCGGCGCGGTGGGAACCGCCAGAGCAGTTTGTTTTCAGGATCGATCTGCATGGCCGATGTCTGAGAAACCAAGGCGCTCTGGCGATAGGCGGCACTGGTGAGGATGAGCTTATGCAGAGGCTTCATCTTCCAGCCGCCTTTAACGAACTGAGTCGTCAACCAGTCTAGCAGTTCTGGGTGCGTCGGCTTTTCTCCCAGATGGCCATAATCGCTCGGCGTGGCGACGATGCCGCGCCCGAAATGATACTGCCAAAGTCGATTCACGATGACGCGGGTGGTGAGTGGATTTTCTGGGCGTGTGAGCCAGTTCGCCAAGACGCTTCGGCGACCCGTGGTGGTCATGCCGGGCTTTGGCTCTGGGATGCTGGCGTCTGCTGAATCAAGGATGGTGAGAAAGCCGGGCTTGGCTTCTGTTTCGCCTGATTTACGAGTCTTAAACGTGGCATCTCGTGCTTTTGGACCGGTTTCTCCGATGATGAAAGCGGTGAGTAGAGACGCCGGTTTCAGATGGTCAAATTCCGCCAGCTTGGTCTGGGCGTCTTTGAGCTGGGTGGCTTCTGGATCTTTGAGTTTGTCGGTCTTGAAACGGTAGCGTTCATACTCCGCCTGCCGCCATGCTAGCTGCACGACCTGTTCCTCATAAGGAGTGCGCTGCTCCTTGGGTTTCTTCCACATCGCCACGACTTCTTCGGGGAATTTCTCCATGGCGTTAGTCTGCGCTTTTTCAATACGTGGCTCGATGATCTTGTCGATGACAGCCCGTGGTTCCATGGTCGCAGCAAGCCAGGTTTGCATCTGCTTATCATGCGCTTGGATTTCTGCTGGCGTGGCTAATTTCTTATCTTCCGGCCAGGTGATATTGGCCAGGAAGGATTGCAGCCGGTAGTAGTCCTTTTGCAGAATGGGATCAAATTTATGAT
The DNA here is from genome assembly GCA_026397605.1 of Verrucomicrobiota bacterium. Lineage (GTDB taxonomy): Bacteria > Verrucomicrobiota > Verrucomicrobiia > Verrucomicrobiales > Verrucomicrobiaceae > Prosthecobacter. The sequence continues at coordinate 2,476 of JAPLUM010000498.1, forward strand.
CATGACACTGAGCGCACTGCAGGCTCATGCCGAGGAAGACGTCTGCCGTCACATCGGTCACTTCATTGAGGATATTCCGCCACTGAGTTTCCACATCGCGCTGATTATACTCGTAGATGGTCTGGCGGAGGAAAGCGGTGGCGACGACCGTTTTCGGGTCGTTTGGGGCGATCTCGTCTCCAGCCAATTGTTCGCGGACAAACTGGTCGTAGGGTTTGTCGTCGTTCAGTGATTGGATCACGTAGTCACGGTAAGGCCAGACATTCGGGCGGTAGGAGTCGAGTCGATAGCCCTCGCTTTCTGCATAGCGGGTCAGGTCTAGCCAATGCTGCGCCCAGCGCTCTCCATACTGTGGGCTGGCGAGGAGCTTGTCCACCCAGCTAGCAAAGACCTGATCAGCGCGCGTTTGGGAACTCGGCGTTTTGTCGCCTTGGTCCTGGGCTTTGGCCGCGCTATATTCTTGCACAAACTGCGCCACGACTTCCGGTGTTGGTGGCAGACCATGGAGATCGAAGTTTAAACGGCGGATCAACTCGTGCGGACTGGCCTCGGGGCTGGAGGTGAGTTTATTCTTGGTTAGCTCCGTTTGGATAAAAGCATCCACTGGGTGGCTAGCGCTTGTTTTGGGCACAGGCGGATTTTTCACTGGCTGAAAGGACCACCACTTGCGGTCCTCATCCGTGATATCGCCCGGGCGACGTCCCATTTTGGCAGCGGCAACCTCCGCCTCAGGCCATGGTGCACCCATGAGAATCCACTGCTTCAGCGCCGCGATCTGATCGTCAGGTAGTTTTCCATCTGGCGGCATTTCCATGTCAGGATCGCCGTAATTCACCGCATGCATGAGCACCGACTTCTCTGGATTGTGTGGAACCACAGCAGGTCCCGTCTCACCACCCCGCAGGAGGTAGGGTAGATTATCCACGCGCAGCTCACCTTTATGCTTTTTCTCGGCGTGGCACTCCTGGCAGCTTTCCACCAGGATCGGGCGGATTTTACTTTCGAAAAACTTGATCGCCTCAGGGCTGGGCGCTGCCTCTCCTACCGCGGTCAGTAGAGCTGAGATTAAAAGCAGTCGTGAGATTAACAGGGCATTCATGCAGAAAGGAAAGGCAGCAAGGTGCGCCTTTTGGACAGTGAATAAACGCTTATTGCCACGACATTCCTATCTTGGATTGATTTAAACTGATCGGATCAAGGCTCAAGAATCCAAGTCACGTCTTGATAGACTTTGCCGGTGCGGACTTTGCCATCCTCTGCACGGTTTGAAAAGATGCCGTGACCTTCACTGAGATAGGGCACGATCAGACCACGGAAAGTGAGAGTCTTTCTCATCGGTACTGCTACGTCAATGCTGCCAGTGAAGAAGCCCGTGGGAGTATGGAAATCCAGCTTTGTTCGGCTCGTGTTTGGTGATGCAAATAGGGCTTTGTGAGAACGCGACATTTGCCCTTGGGACACGACAGCCTGGGGCAAGCCGCCTCCAGAAAAACTCAGACGGATCACATTGCCTGTATCCATGAGGGCCGGAATCAGCAGCATTCCAGGTGCCGGTGGGAAATAAGGTGCCCCGCGTCCTTTGAGCTGGATGTGATCAAAATCAGGTGCGTTAGCAGGATCTTTGTAGCCCCAAATCAAGTCAGCCGTCGAGTCATCGGGGTATCCACTGCGAAGGGAGTGCAGATCAATGTCACCCATGACCCAGTTTGTAGAAGCAGCAGGGCAGAAGTAGACGAGCAGTGAGTCGCCAGTAGGATAATCCGAATACGTGGTCGAAACGACTGGGCCAGAGGCGGTGATGCCGGTCCCATCAGGCAGTGTTCCCACGAGGTTAGCTGTCCTAGCGCCTGTCATGCGAATAGTAGCAAAGCCACTGCCATGGTCGGCGACGGGAGTGATCCCTACTGCTGTTGGGATGAGAGGCTGGGTGAAAAGCAGGCTGCGGGGTAAGGCAGTACTCTGCACGCCACTTGCTTCAATAGGCTGAAGGACAAAACTGGCGTCAGCGGATGAACCAGCGCCAAGTTCGAAAAAGAGTTGCATGAAAGTTGCATCAGCAATCCGCAGCGTGGTCTTTGTCGTTCCAAGAAACGGAGGCAAAGAATGATAGCGCTCAAAGACCTCTCCCCCTATGGAACCAGCAATCCGATAGATGCGGGCACCAATCTGCAACTTCACGCTGTAAGCTCCTGAGGTAGTCATGGATAGCGTCGCAAAGCCGCCCTGAGGCATGTGTTCATTCGCGGGGATCGGCCCTGCATAAAGGCCCGAACTTATAATGGTTTTATCGACGTAGAGATAGGTTACCAAGGCTAGGCTGGTCAAACCGCCAGCCCGCACCCGCCATTCGATGCGATAGGTGCCGACACGATTTGGTGCTCCCGTTAGAGCACCGGTTTTTGCATTCAGTCGGACTCCCGGCGGCAGGCCGCTCACTAGATACTGGGGATTTTCTGCATTGGAGTCCACACGAGCACCTTCCACTGAATCACCCAAGGTCCAGTTTCCTTGCCAATCGATCGAAGGTGGGGCGGGGACTTCGGAGAGTGTGATCGTAAAATGGGCAGGCTCAGCAGAAGCATCACGCATCTGAAGTGAAGGGCGCCAGACGCTAGGCCGTCGTTCGGGGGTTAGCACGCGCAAGGTATCCGTGCGGCTACCTCGGATAAAGGCAGAGTCATCATCGGACCATTGCCAGATCAAGTCTGGGCCCCAGGCATAAACTTTCATGACAACTTCCTGCCCTGGTTTAGCCGTGATCGTCTGCTTCACTGGCCGATAGACACCCACAGCGATCTCTGGCCCTTCGACCTTCGCCGTGGGGCTGGTGATGATGAGCCGGTAGAGTCCGGAATCAGTGCTTTTCAAAGAACCCAGGTGTAAAGCGGGATTGACGGCACCGAATAAATCACGTCCGTGCCTGGGATAACAGACGAAAGGACAGTGGGCGGATGGAGCCCTGAATCAGGAGTGTTGCTTCCTGACGACCTTCCCCTGTCGGCAGATGCTCCAGACGAAAGGTTTTACTTTCCCCAGTCTTGATCGTGGTCACTGGAAAGGTAATCTTAAAGTCTGCTGCCGCTGGGCCGCTGATGGTCACTGAGCTGAGTGTAAAAGGTAAAGGCGTGTCATTGCTGACCGTGATCACCCGTGTGGTTGTCTCTCCCACCATCACTGAACCAAAATCGAGGGTAGAACCTCCCGCCAGTGATGGGCTGATCACACTAGCAGGGCCATCCTGAACGGACATGGAGCCAAGATCATAAAACAGAATCTCCGGTGCCTCTGAAGCGCTGTAGCTGGAGCCAAACGTGTTGGAAGTATCGACGACTTTCCCCAGGTCGGCTAACATCACGGTTTCGGCCGTCGCCCTTCGGGCTAGGATCGTGTCCTCTGGACCGACGGATGCGCGAAGTGATGATAGCGCTTTCCATGTGCCCCCTTGCAGAACCCAGAGTGCGGCATCGTTACCAGGCTTTTTGTCAGTCTCGATCAAAAGCGCCTCGCCCGCCCAGCTCAGCGCTGTGGGGGAAAGACCCGCTGGTAGCACTGGCGAAGGTAGCCGCTTCCACGTTGTACCATTTCGCTCATAGACCTGCACGCCGTAGCGCCCACTTATGACACTACTCACCGCCACACGTTTTCCGTGTATGGCGAGATGCTGATAGCTTAACTCCGGCGTATTTTTCACCGCCTGCGGATTAGCGACAAAGGTAGCCTCCAATGTCCACTGCCCGTTATTCCGGTGATACAGCAGCAGGTTTGACTGTGGTGGGGAGAAATCATGCTTAGCTGCGATGGCCAAAGTGCCGCCATCTAGAGCTAAGAGTGGTCCTACATAACTAACTTGCTTGGGTG
>JAPLUM010000821.1 GCA_026397605.1 Verrucomicrobiota bacterium
GCGATTAGACAAAAGCTCAGCGTCGAGACCGTGGAGATGCTGGTCAGCGAGATCATGTGCATGACCCAGCCGCCTTCATGATAAAGGTCGATCAAAGTCTTGGATCGGTGCTTCACTGGTGCTTCGGCGGCGGTTGGTGCAGGCGCTTCCTCTGCCCGTGCGCGCTGTGAGCTATTGAGGCCAATGTAAAAGAGGGTGCCTGCGATGATGGCAAAGGCCGTGGAGCGGATGAGGTGGAACATGAATGTTAGTCTTCGAATAGATTGTAGCGTTTCGGCGGCGGTGGTGGGCCCATGGGCTCGGTGTCTTTGGGTTTGTCATCTGGCTTAGCGGCAGCCACGGGCTTACCGGATTCCAGACTGGCTTTTAATGGGGTAAGCAGTTCTCGGGCCTTTGAGGTATGAACACTGTCGGCATACAGCGCCAACAAATCCTCCAGCACCGCGACCGCGCGCGCCGTTTCCTGAGTGTGCAGATAAATCTGTGCGGCCTGCCAGAGTCCCTCTGCTGCCTCAGCCGCGCGTCGTGGATGAAACAGGCTGGGGTAAAGGGCCAGATCCAAAGCGCGATGGTAATGCCGCTCTCGGATCGGTTTCATTTCATCATCCTCCATCCAGCGTGGATTCTCAGTCTCCACCAGCTTCAGCGCAGCAAACTCTTTTTGCATGAGAAAACCCGTCACCAACAGCATCAGATCTGCATTGCTTTCCTCCGCTATTTCAGTGACTGCCCAGGCCCGCCTTTCCACTTCCTCAGGCTTGGCCGTCTCCATGACCTGGATAAAAGCTAGAGTCTCTGTCTCTGCCAAAGCCCGCGAACGGCGAGTGTTGTCGTTGTCCTCATAGGCGATCTTTTTGGCAATCGCTTGTGCCTCAGCATAGGCCTTTGTTTGCCGTAGCGCACGAGCCAGTGCTAGGCCAAAATCCCCCGCATTTGAGCCAGCCACCTGGACGGTCAGCTGCCGCGCTTCCCAAAAAACACGCAGGGCTGGGATCGACTCCACTTTAGCCTCGGAGATGAGCTGGCGTTCACCCATAGTGAGTCCAAATTTCACCCCGCCGATCTGATCAAAAGGCAACACACGCTTCACGGCACCGCGCTGTACTTCCAGTCCTTCTGGCAAAGCACGCGTGATGCCGACAAGAAAGGCGGCACCTTTGGTCGGATCAGCCCAGCGGATTTCATCCAACTCCCCACGCTGAGATAGGGCACGCGTCGCCTGATCTGCGGTTTGACCAAACGCACCAGCCGCAAGCAAAAGCATGAGCATGAAACCTCTCATGACGCACCTCCCGTCTGCACCGCGGAAGGTGGGATCTCACCGCCCTCAGGAACCTTTGGCAGGATCAGGCCACCCAGGCTGATGGCTCGTTTACGACCATCCGCAGCTTCGCGTGTGGTCTTTAAATCATCCCGCTGAGCCAATTCGGAATACACCTCCCGAGCCAGCTCACCTTTCCCCAGCTTTTCCAAAGCCTGACCGCGCCCCCAATACGCCTTGGCCACCAGCTCTGGGTAGCGATTAAACAGCACATACACCTGCTCATAAATCGGCAGTGCCTCCCGCATTTGCCCACGCTGCGCCTGCAAGCCTGCCGCAGCAAGAAAAGCCTCCGCTCGTATTTTTGAGGGCATGGCTTTGGATTTCTGCACGGCGGCGTAAAGATGCAGTGCTTGATCCTTTTGGGCCGTCTCTAAAAGTCGCCCACGCGCCAGCGCTACTTTACCGCCGATCTCTGCCTCCACGATAGAGATCCCATTGGCGTCGGGTGCTGACTTCGGCATCACGGCTGTTTTTTCAAAGCGATCAAACATCTGCAAAGCGCGTGTTTCGTTCCCTTGAGACAACGCCAAAAAACCAAGCCCCGCATACGCACGGTCGCGTTCAGCCGCTCGTGGATACCATTTTCTTAAGCCTTCAAACAAACGTTACGCATCCGCGGCGTCACCCATGGTTGCCTGAGCTTCCGCGCAGTCCACGATGATGCGCGGAGCTGTGTCTTTGGGCTCCAGTTTTGTCCCCAGTCGCGCCAGCATGACGCGTGACTCCATCGCCTCTGCCCGCTGAATCAGCTGCGCCTCAGCCCAGCCTAGGCGGATAGCATAATGGGTCCGTTGAAGCGACTCCGCAGTGCCCTGTTCTTTTTGCAAAAGACCACGCAGCTCTTGCTTTTGATCCCCAGGATAAAGCCCATTCAAACCGAGAAAGATGTCCTCTAGACCAGGGCGCACCTTGTCATTTCCAAGCTCATGCAGCGCCTTCCAATAGATCTCCCGCGCCTCCGTTGGATTGCCTTTTTGCTTAGCCACCCAACCCAGCCAGTTCAGCGCCTCCGCCACACGCGGACTCTGAGCACGCACTTTGAGGAAGTCCTCATAGAGTCGCTTCATGCCATCCAGATCCTTTTCTGCTTTGTAGATCTGCCCCTGCTTCATCCAGCCTTCATCGTGAAAGCCAGCTGCCTCTGCACTGATCCGCTGATAGGCCTTGCGTGCCTGATCAAGCTCACCCATGGCAGCGTAGCAATCGCCTAATGTCAGCTGCGCTTCCGCCAGCCATTCACTAATTGAATGCTCCTTTTCTAAACGAGTCAACTCAGTGATGGCAGGCTCATACAAAGCCTCTGAAAAGAAAGCATAACCGCGACGGAAGATCGCCTCATCCACATATTCACCTGTTCCCGACGAGCCCTTTTTCACCTGCTCTAAATAGTCAGCCAGATGTTTCCGCGCAGGCTCCCATTGCTGCTCAAAGTAGGGCACCATGCCACGCCAATAAAAGGCGTGATCCCACATCTCGTGCTTGGTCGTGATGTCCTTCAACAGTGCATCCAATAAGCGCCCCGCCTCAGCATACTGCTCCAGTTGCAGGATGTTGTAAGCCTCCATGAACCGAGCTTTCGGGGCCAGTTCATCCGCAGGAAACCCAGTGCTCACCTCAGCATAAGCAGCTGCTGCTTTTGCATACTCAAACTGCCCCTCATAAGCCTGCGCTCGGGCAAACAAAACTCCGGGCAGACTTTTAGCCACAGGTAGCTTCGACAGCCGCTCCAAATACACATCCGCTGCCTTCGCTGCCCGGCCCCAGCGTTCTAGAGACATCCAGCCACTGATCAGATTGGTCGTGGCGGACTCCACCAGCTCATCCGGTGGCATCTGACGCACCATCTGATCCAGAATCAGTGCCGCCTCGCGCGTGCGGCCTAGCGACTGATACGCTTGGGCCAAACGCAGCCGCGAGGCAGAATCAAACTGCGGCATTTTCAGGATGTTCTCCATGTCCTTGCCCATGTCCTTCAGGCTCGTGCTGATCTGCGTTTGACGCACAGCATTCTTGCTCGCCGTCGCGTATTGCAGATCCGCCATCCCCTCATCGATCTTAGCTTTTTGCAGTTGCAGGATCTCTGAGCGAGTCTGGATCAGCCGCAGCACCGCGATTGCCTTGTAAGGCTGCTCCTGCTCCAGGAACTGCGACCCCAGATCGATCAATAAGGACGAAAACGTCACCACCTGCCTCACCTGATCTAGCCGTGCCGCGATGTCTTGAGCCAGTGAGATGGCCTCATCCCAGCGCTCTGCTTTTATCAGGGAATGCAGATGCAGAATGTCAGCTCTGCCACCTGCCTCAGGACTAGCCGCTCGGATTTCTTTGCCATACTTCGTGAAAAAAGTGACAGCCCCAGTCCAGTTCTCTTCCATCACATAACTCATCCCACCCAGAACCAGCGCCTCCATCCGCCGACTCGATTCCGCCTTGGGATCATTAAATACCGTGCCCAGTTGCTTGCGAGCTTCCTCATGTTTACCGCCTTGCAGCGCGCCTAGACCAGCAAAGAAGCGTAACTCCGCCCGCACCAGCGGGTCCAGCGCAGGGTCCGCCAAAGCCGCCACCGTTGGCTTCTCCGCTAGATCAAACTTCCCCAAGCGCAAATAAGCTAGCGCTAGCAGCGGCTGCACCTTTTTCACCGGCTCAGCCAGAGCAACATCCGCCGCATAAGTGTCTAAAAAGCGCTGAAAAACATCCGCCGCTTCAGCCCATTGTTGAGCAAGGTAGGCTGCATTTCCTGTTTTGAGCATTTCAGTCGGGGCTGCGACCTCCTGGGAATAGACATCCCGACCTGCTGTCATGAGAAGCAGGCTTAACAGAATGGCACGAATCATCTCGGACATATGATCAGGGGACGCGATGGATTACCCGATCAGCATGGAATAGGCCACGCCCGTTCTTGTCACTCAAAAAGTTTCTAAATTTGCAAATTCACATCGAAATCAGGGGATGAATTGTGTATTTCAATGACTGGAATTTCGGGAAGCGGATCAGTTACTTCAGCACCCCTAGTTGCCAAAGCATGAACTTCGCTTCCTCGGCATGTGCACGCTCCTAAAAGGCTATTCATTCATGCAGGCCTCCTCTTTCGTGTCCGCGCCATCACCGACCTCGGATCAAATTTTGCCGCATGATGATCACGAGACATAACACGCAGTTGACAACCTGATTGCAACTATGGAAAGGAGATGGGTGAAGGACAAAAACATCGCCGAGCAGGAGTTTAAACAGAGTTTGCCGTCAGCCGCTGGTCGGACCGTGAAGAACGAACTGATGGTCACCGCCCGTGAGGGCATGGCGCTTAGCCCTGCACAGATGCAGTTCAACAAACTGATGAAGCAGCTCGAAACCGTTCGGGTGAAATACCACCGTGAGCAGAATCGGTTGGATGCTCTTGCCGCCCACTGCGCACAGGAACTGCTGCCGCTGGTGGATGCGATCCACCGAGTGAACTTTCAGATCGTGACTGAGGGACTCGCGGCATGGAAGACCATCAAGCTGACGGCTCGCCGCCGTAAAGCACTGGCGGATTTGCTTTGTGACAAAGCCTATGAGGTCATCGCCGACTCCAGCGGACTCACTGAGGTGGAAGTCGGACAGATGAAGCATTTGCTTGAGGAGCTGGAAGATCCTGTTTCACTTGAAGAGACGAAGGCCCGACAAGAGGAGGAATTCGATTATCTGCGCAGCCTGATGCAGGGAGTTGCCCAACGGGCAGGTGTAAAACTAGACCTAAGCGATCTCGACTTTCACGGCGACCCAGCCGAGTTTGAGCGCAAGCTAAAAGAACGTTTCGATGCTGCGATGAGAGAAGCTCAGCCAGAGCCTTCATCATCGCAAAGCCCTAGCCGAAAGCCCACCAAGGCCCAACTTGAAAGGGAAAAGAAACAGCAGGAGGTAGAGGAGGCGAAGAAGCGCGATTTGAAGTCTCTCTATAAACAGCTCGCCAAGGTGTTGCATCCCGATCTGGAGACGGACCAGGTACGCAAGCTCCAGAAGGAGGAGTGGATGAAGCGCCTGACCACGGCCCATGCCTCGGGTGATCTGCGGGAGCTGCTGAGCATTGAGATGGAGTGGTTGGGCGTGGAGGCGTCAAACCTTACCAGCGCCACAGACGAGAAACTGAAGGTCTATTGCACCGTACTGAAGGAGCAGATCGCTGAGATGAAGAGGCAGGCGCATTTCCTCATGGATCAGCCGCAGTATGCTGTGCTCCATCGCTTTGCAAATCGGCTGATGGGATTCATTCCCAATCTCACCCATCAAAAAAAGGACCTGCTCAAAGATATCAAGAATGGCACGGAAATATTGAATCGGCTGCAAATGGGTGGCGCAGATCGCTCCAGAATGATCAACCACTGGGCCGACGACCATGCCCGCAAAATGCGTGAGGAAGAGGATGATGATGAGATGTACTTTTTCTGATCTCTTGCTTGCTGCGCGTTCTCAATGGATGAGGAAGGGGCGAAGGTAGGAAAATCAGGCTTCCTGCATTCTTGCTTTCCTCATGATCTCCGGTTTGGGCTCTGGATCCGAGGTTTTGCAAGAGGCGCACTTTAAAAAAGTAGTCACTTCAACATCCCCAGCTGCCATAGAATAAACGTCGCCTCCTCAGCATGCTCACGCAGGCGTTCAAAGCGGCCCGATTTACCGCCGTGACCTGCACCCATGTTGGTTTTGAGGAGAATTAAATTAGAGTCCGTCTTGGTAGCACGGAGTTTGGCCACTATTTTAGCAGGCTCCCAGTAGGTCACTCGGGGGTCATTGAGACCACCTGTATAAAGCATGGGCGGATAGGCTTTGGCCTGGATATTGTCATACGGGCTGTAGCTGCGGATGCAGTCAAAGGCAGCTTTGTCGGTGATTGGGTTTCCCCACTCGGGCCACTCGCCTGGAGTCAGCGGCAGGGAGTCGTCTAGCATGGTATTGAGCACATCGACAAAGGGCACATGCGCCACGATGGCTCCGAAGAGCTCAGGGGCTTGATTGGCCACAGCTCCCATGAGCTCACCACCGGCGGATCGACCTGAAGCAGTGACGCGGCCTTTAGCCACATAACCTTGGGCAATCAGACCTTTGGCCACATCGACAAAGTCATTAAAGGTGTTTTCACGCTTCATGACTTTGCCATCCAGATACCACTGATAACCCAGGTCATCTCCGCCGCGACTGTGCGCGATCGCATAGGCAAAGCCACGATCCACGAGCGATAGACGATCTGCGCTGAATCCAGGCGGCATGGCCATGCCATAAGCACCGTAACCGTAGAGATGCAGCGGGCGGCTAGCATCCTTGGGGAATCCTTTTTTGTAGAGAATGGAAACAGGCACCTGCACTCCATCTCGCGCCGTGATCATGAGGCGCTCGGTTTCATACTGGTTGGCGTCGTAACCAGAAGGGATCTCCTGCACTTTCAGTACTTCCAGTCTTTTTTCAGGCAGGTGGAAATCATAGACGGTGCCAGGTGTGACCATGGATTCATAGTCGATGCGTAGCTTCGTGATGGCATACTCCGGATTGTCCCCTAGCCCAGCTTCATAGCTGGCTTCAGGAAAAACGATCTTCTCTGCCCTGCTTGGATCGGCATAGTCGCGGAGTTCGATCTGGTCCAGCCCATCCACACGGCCTTCAGTGACATAGAAGTCCTGAAATAAAGCTAGGTCAGTTAGGTAATGTCGATCTGATCCTGGGATGAGTACCTTCCATTCATCAGGCTTATCAAAAGTGGCCGTGGCGCCGCGGAAATTCACATGATCGTCATTGGTGAGGATGTAGATGACGCCATCCCGCACATCGACCATGTAACTGCGCCCGACCTTGCGTGGACTCACGAGGATGGGCTTGGCCGTTGGGTCATTGGCTGGCACGAGACGAATCTCGCTAGTCACCTGATCACCCGTTTCGATGATGATCCAGTCATCCTGTGCGCTCAGATTCACATCCACGCCAAAGCCAATGTCGGCCTCTCTATAAAGCAGTGTGGCCTTCTTTGGATCGTCACCCAGGCGATGATAATGCAGATTGTCCGTGCGCCAGTTTTCGTTGGCTAGACCATAGACGAGCCCCTTGCTATCGGCTGACCAGACCAGATTGGAAAGCACGCCCTCAATGACATCAGGCAGATCTTTACCAGACTCAAGATCACGGAAGTGAACGGCAAAGCGCTCCGACCCATCATCATCATACGCGTAGGCCATGAGGCGGCCATCTGGGCTAATGATCAGCTCATCCAGAGTGAAGTATTCTTTGTCCTCTGCCAGCTTCGTTTCATCCAGCATGAGCTGTTCAGCTCCGCCAGCTGCCGGCTTCCGATAATGCTGCCGATACTGCGCACCTTTGGCAAACTTGGACCAATAAATCCAGCCGCCATCCTTTTGCGGCACGGAGCTGTCATCCTCTTTGATGCGGCCTTTCATCTCCTTGAAGATCTTTTCCACCCACGGCTTTTGCTCGGCCATCTGCGCCTCATAATAGCGATTTTCAGCTTTCAAATAAGACAGCACATCTTTGTCGCTGATCTTCGGGTAGTTTGGGTCCCTCAGCCAATGCCAAGGATCACTCAGCGTCACTCCGTGGTAGCTGGACTGATGCGGGCGCTGTTCGGCAATGGGTGGAGGCAGGGAATCATTCATGATGGGTCGGTGAGCAAATTCAGCAGCCCCCATGCATGGAGCATTCAGCAGCAGAAGGAAACAGAATGTAAAGGCTTTCATGGATTGGGTGCGTGGCAATGCCATTCCACCTGTGGCACCGATCAACCAAACCGCCAAACACTTACCGCAAAGTGGCAGTGAGGCAACGGGGCGCTGTTTCGGGTAGCTGCGCCCGCAAGGGCATGGTTGCTTTCCTCAACTGATTC
>JAPLUM010000781.1 GCA_026397605.1 Verrucomicrobiota bacterium
ATGCCCATGATCTTCTTTTTCTGGGCCAGAGCGTCTTCGACCCAGGCATCGACATTTTCCAGGGAACCGATCTCTTGTAGCATGTGAATGACTCCTTCATTGGCACCACCGTGGAGGGGGCCTTTTAGGGCGCCGATGCCAGCACTGATGGCAGAATACATGTCGCTGAGCGTCGAAGCGACAACACGGGCTGTAAAGGTAGAGGCATTGAATCCGTGCTCGGCATGCAGGACATAAGCGACATCCAGTGTCTGCTCAGCTTCCTTTGAGGGAACTTCACCGCTCATGAGATAAAGGAAGTGGGCAGCCTCGCTAAGATCTTTCCGAACAGGAGGCAATTCCAGGCTTTGACGAGCACGGTGGAAATAAGCAGCGACGACGCCAATCTGTGAAACAAGACGAATAGCGGTAGCGAGGTTTTCACCGACTTCCACATCGTGGCGTTTCATGTCATAGCAGCCGAGCATGGAAACGGCGGTACGCATGACATCAATCGGACGAGCACTCTTGGGAGCCAATTTGAGAAAATCGATCACTCCCTGCGGCAATTCACGTTCGGCGCGCAGGGCGGTGGTGAGTTTATCCAGCTCCACCTGATTGGGCAGGCGATTGTAGAAAAGCAGGTGAACGACTTCTTCGTAACTCACTTTTCCAGCCAGCTCATTGATGTCATAACCACAATAGTAAAGGATGCCTTCAGCCCCTTTCACTTCTCCGAGACGCGTTTCTGCTGCGACGATTCCTTCGAGACCTTTGGATACAACTGACATATGAGTATTGGGTTGGTAGGGGGCTATGATTGAGAATGGAGAAAGCGAAATGTGTGCCTAGTTGGGCACAAAGAGTCGTTAGCGTAAAAAAGCCTGCCGACAAGTACTGGCAGAAGTTAAAAACGAATGCCAAGGCAAAGCTGGCTTATTTTAAGCCAAAATCTCCTTCACAATGTGCCCGTGCACATCGGTGAGCCTGAAATCTCTTCCTGCATGTTTAAAGGTAAGTCTTTCGTGATCTAACCCCATGAGATGGAGCAAAGTCGCGTGCAGGTCGTGCATGTGGACCTTCCCCTCCACGGCCATGTGGCCAATCTCATCCGTAGCGCCATGGGCAAAGCCTGCCTTTACGCCGCCGCCAGCTAGCCAGACGGTAAAGCCATTCGGATTATGGTCTCGGCCAGTGCCATTTTTTTCAGCATAGGGTGTGCGCCCAAACTCACCTCCCCACCAGACAATGGTGTCTTCCAGCAGGCCGCGTTGCTTTAGATCAGCCAGCAGTCCAGCGATGGGGCGGTCCACGGCCGCAGCGTGATCGCCGTGTTTGGGTAGATTACTATGCTGATCCCAGGCTGGATTATTGGAATTGTCTCCATAATTGACCTGAATATAGCGCACGCCCTGCTCTGCTAGTCGGCGGGCCATCAGGCACTGGCGCCCGAAGTTATCGGTGACTTTTTCGCCGATGCCATAAAGCTTTTGCGTCGCCTCGGATTCTAAAGACAAATCCAGGGCATCTGGGGCTTTGCTTTGCATGCGCCAGGCGAGCTCATAGCTCTCAATGACGGCCTCGATCTCTGAGTCACCCGGCCTGGCTTGAGCTGCATTCAGCGAGCGAAGCAGGTCGATTTGTTGCTTCTGCTGTTCTGGCTTCCACAGAGTATTGACCAGATTTTTAATGCTCGATTCCTTGGCTGGCTGACCGCTTCTTCCCAAGGGTGTTCCTTGATAGATTGCGGGTAAAAAAGCATTGCCGTAGTTACGCGGTCCACCATTTCCCAGACTTGGGCTAATGGTGACGAAGCCGGGCAAATTCTCATTTTCAGTTCCCAGCCCCTGCAGCACCCAGGAGCCCATGCTCGGGCGGATGAAACTGGTCGTTCCGGTGTGTAAAAAGAGCGTCGCCGGCCCATGCGCCACACCTTCTGTGTGCATGCCGTGCAGGAAGCAAAGATCATCGACATGTTGATTGATGTTAGGGAATAGATCGGAGGCCCAGCGGCCTGTTTGGCCATGCTGAGAAAAATTCCATAGCGGCTTCATTAACCGCTGTGGGGCACCTTTTCCCGTCTTCGCCACCGTTCGTGCATCGGCAACGTCGATGATCTTTTGATCGTCCTTAAAAAGGCGCGCTTTATAATCAAAGGAGTCAACATGACTGACTCCGCCCTGCATGAAGAGAAAGATAATGCGTTTAGCCTTGGGCGCATGATGCGGCTGCCTGCCGATTAGAGTCTGGCCGCTGGCCATGGCTGAAGCTGCCAAATAGCCAAAGCCACAGCCCGTAGTCTGAAGAAAAGATCGCCTATCGCATAACATAAGGCTCTAAACGCCATGGATTGACCGATTGTTTCGCGCTCAATAACGTGGCACGCCTGCATCCACACTTTCAGACCATGCAGTGATGCCTCCGCTGACATTGGTGACATTGGTAAAACCGATTCCTTGAAGGGTAGCCACAGCCTTGGCACTGCGGCCGCCTAACTTGCAATGCACATAGACTGGCACATTTCTCGGGATCTCACTGGCTCGATTGACCACCTCAGCAAGCGGGATGAGGACTGCCCCGTCGATACTAGCTGTGGCAAACTCATCTGGCTCACGAACGTCGAGAAGAAAATGAGGTGAGCCCAATTGGCGCACGGTGTGCAGTTCCTGGACACTGATGGATGGTACCTCGGGAGCCTGGGTGATGCCACAAAAGCCATCATAGTCGATGGGTTCATGGATTGTCGGCTTCTCGCCACAAACGGGGCAGTCAGGATCACGGCGGAGATTAAAGGTGCGGAATCGTAGCCCCAGAGTATCCACATGCAGCAGCTTACCGATCAGTGGTTGACCAATGCCAGTGATGACTTTGATGGCCTCCAGCGCCTGCATGGTGCCGACTAGGCCAGGCAGCACACCCAGCACACCACCTTCAGCGCAACTCGGCACTAAGCCTGGCTTCGGTGGCTGCGGCGACATGCAGCGGTAGCAGGGCCCGCCGAGATGCGGGGCAAAGACGGCGACTTGTCCTTCAAACCGCAAAATACTCCCGTAGATATTCGGCTTTTTGAGCCAGACGGCCACGTCATTGGAAAGGTATCGCGTTGGAAAATTGTCCGTTCCGTCGATGATCACATCATAGTTTTCCGCGATACTGATGGCATTGGCCGCAGTGAATCTCTCCGCATAACAGCGGACGACAAGATGCGGATTGATACCCAGCAGTCGCTCCTTGGCTGCCTCCAGCTTGGAGCGTCCGACATCGGCCTCTGAAAAAAGGATCTGTCGTTGCAGATTCGACACCTCGACGACATCGGCATCTACGAGACCTAACGTGCCGACGCCCGCTGCGGGCCGATGCAGAGAACGCGCGCCGACTTGAGCGCTTGTTGACCTTTGAGTCCAAACTCAGGCATCGCCAAATGGCGGGAGTAACGCTGGAGTTCGGCAGTCGATAGGTCGGTCATGATGAAATAGCAGTGAAGAAGGAGGCTGAAGACACCTCGCAGAGTTCATGTGTGCTTCATTTCCACCAGGAGCGTGCGCCCGCCAGGAATCGAACCTGGATATGCGGCTTCGGAGACCACCATTCTATCCGTTGAAATACGGGCGCGTCACGGGAATCACCTTTTCGCATGAACCAGCTCAGTAGGCAAGCGCGGAATTCATTTCACATCACGCCAGAGCCAACGAAGTGCCTCTGGTAGTGCTGGGGCCATGCCTTTACTGCCATGAAAACACTGCGTCCAGTCCATGCGGAAATCATAATTCATGTATTTCAGGCTGGCCTCCATCATGCGGTTAGCCAGCGGCCAGTTTCCATACTTGTTATCCAGATCGTTGCTGCCGTCCAAGAGGTAAACTCGGATAGGCTTCCTCTCCGTCACCCGCAGCAGGTAAGGGTAGGCATTACCACCGCGGATGTCCACAAAGGTGCCGACCCAGGCGAGAACTTTATGGAATTGATCAGGCCGCTCCCAGGCCGCTGTAAACGCACAAATACCCCCAGATGATCCCCCTGCGATAGCTCTTGCCTCGGGTTCAGGGCGAAATTTGACCGCATAGCGTTTCTGAACTTCAGGCAGAATCTCCTCCAGCAGAAATCGTCCATAGAGATCGCCAAGACTGTCATATTCAAAGCTACGGTTGCCTGCCTTTTCACCCGCTTTCTGCCCGAGCTTACGGCCCGGATCGACAAAAACGCCAATCGTGACTGGCATCTGTTTTTGATGGATTAAATTGTCGAAAACCACCCCTGCACGCATCGGGCCTTTGGGATCGACGTGGCGAGTTCCATCCTGCCAGACCATGAGACAGGCCTCAGAGCCAGGCTTGTATTCAAACTTCATTAACTTGCCCGCAGGCACGCCTTTTTTGGGATCGCTGTCAGCTGTGTAAGTGTAGTTTTCAATATGCACCGTGCCTGCCACTCGCGGTGCCCCAGCGATCATGATTTGATAAGCAAACTCCGTGAAGTTTGGAAACGTCTGCACCAGCACCTGTAACCCATCATCACCCAGCGGAGTCATTGCACCGATGGCTATGCCATCGCTACGCAGCACTTGGGCAGGTTTCATATCCATGATTGCCCATGCCACCGTGGATCCTTCGATTCGTGTATTTGGTTTTCCTTGAAGCAGGCTTTGTTTTCCAAAAAGCCGCAACACTTGATCATGCAACTTTTGTTTTTGCAGTTCGTCGGGGGCCTTGTCCAAGGCTGCTTTTAGCGCCACGGGCGAAAGCTGTGGCGTCGTCAGAGTTTGAGCCCGCCCTATGGCAACCGAAAGAAGGAAAAGAATGAGAAAGCGCATGAATGTGCGCAATCAAACGAAGGCGCACAGCTGAGACTTCCATCAATTTACAGAGAGGCCGTCAGAGGCTTTTTAAGCACGGCTGCTGTGGCTTGCATGGCATTGGATTGAATGTCTTCCACCATCCGGCGGACGTGCGGCCACCGCATCCGATCTTTCATGATGGCAACGCTGCGCTGAAAGGAACCCCATTGCAGCACTTCAATATTCACATGCCGCACACCCCAGTCATTCATCTGCTTGCGGGATGGCTTATAAATATCAATTGTTCCTGTGCCAACGAGTGCACTGCCATAGTCGTCCACGACATAGGTCACGTCAGGTTGGCTCGTGATGCGAAAGAGGGTGCCCACTGGATACCGCGACCAATCTGCCGCAGCGCTGCGAACGTTCCCGAATCTGAGTGTCGATCCAATGGCGTTTTTAGTGCCATAAACAATGTGATCATCTTCATCATGGCAGTAAGCAGTCGTACGAACCACCATTTGACGACCAGGCTTCAGGCCGGCTGTGAGCATGGGCGGATGTGGCGCTTTCATGACAAAAGCATACTGTTTCATCTGACTTGGGCGGAAAGGAACACCTGCTGCTAAGGCTTTACGAACAACGTATTGCGTCCCAGGTTGTAAGGGTTCACCAACTGTGCTCGTCATTTTTTTAGAAACCGCAAAGTCTTGCGGCAGAGTGCATGAGCTTAGCGCTGAAATAACTAACAACGCAGAAAAGACGCCAAAAGGTGGAAATGCAGTGTTCATGTATTTTTCGTGATTATGAATAATATACTCATAATCTAAAATAATTTCAATATAAAAACAATAATCTACATTATTTTTAATATTATTCAAATGTCAGCGCTTCTCACTTATCACGAAGTCATAGAATTTGAGCGTCTGGCAAAAAACCACGGGAGAAATCTCAATGTGATTCTTGGGTTTTACGTTTTAGTGCGTTACGAGGCACGGTTAGAAAATTGAAAAGGCATGGACTTCGTCGCTACCGACTCTGTAGGTTCATGGCTTGAAGCATGTACTTGAGACGCTGCAGAATTTCAGGGTGCAGCGACCTGTGCCGGCATGAAGTCGGTACATTAAAACAGGCCGGCAAAAGGCCGGCCTGTTTCAGAAAGAAACCAAGGAATCTGGAAAGCTGCTAAATTACTGCCCCACAGGTTTTGCGCCTTCTTTGAAGCAATAGAGGTGCGTGTGGGTGGTGATGTAGATGCAACCATTGGCGGCGACGACGCTGCTCAGAAGAGGGGATGGGAACTCGATGGTTTTGATCTCTTTGAGTTCCTTGCCCTCAGCGAGGATGAACAGCTCACCTTCTTCATTGCCGATCCAGACTTTTCCATCCGCGACGAGCGGACTGGCCCAGATGTGGCCTTTGGTGTCAAACTTCCAGTATTCCTTACCTGTCTTAGCATCCAGGCAGAAGACGCGACCTGTGTAGTCAGCGGTGTAAACCAGACCGTCTTTCAATGCTGGAGTGGAGATGGAGCGCTCGATGCCTTTGAAGGTCCAAACAGCTTTGCCGGAGAGATCGCCGGTTTGTTTTGGATCAATGCAGCTCAGCATGCCGACGCCTTCGCCATGCTCTGGGTCCTGACCGATATTCACATAAACCAAGCCATCATGGAAAACGGTGGTGCCGATGATTTCGCTTGGGCCGTCGTATTCGACATACTTAATGGGCTCGCCAGCTGGGTTTTTGCGATACTCAGGTGGGTTGGCATCGTAGCGCCAGAATTCCTTCAGGATGTCAAAGTCGTCCTTTTTCTCAGTCGTCGTATCCATGGAGTAAACCCAGCCGTCGCCAGCGCCAAAGATGATCTGCTTTTTGCCATCGACCTCGGCCAGTGTCGGACTGGACCAGGAGCAGTGAAGCACTCGCTCGGAGGCTACGTGATCCATTTCACCAAGAAGAGTTCCATCTTCAGCATTCAGCATGATGAAGCTCGGGGCCTGTGGAGCAGGGATGTTGGTATGGGTCCAGTCCACGCCATTGCAGGTCGGGGCAAAGAGCTTGCCATCGACGATGAGCGGATAACCAGCGGTGGCATTGTGCTGGAAGACGCCTAGTTCTTTATACATGTCATAGACCCAGAGGATGTCCGCATCCGTCTTGCCTGGCTCTACTGGGACGGGTTTACCATCCTTATCAGGAGCCGCCACAAAGGAGGCCTCATCTTGCATCCCTTGATTGCCATTGGACATTCCATTGACGTCCATGCAGATGATCTGGCAGCGGTTACCTGGAACGTAAGCTTTGTCGCCGACGATGGTCGGACTGGCGCAGACGCCGAGGTATTCCCAGTCGTTCACTTTTCCAGAGCCCATTTTTGGCGAGACCATCTGCCACTTGAACTGGCCGGTGTATTCATCAAAAACCATGACGATACCGCGGTCACCAATGTGCTTATCATTGCGGGGTGACTCGTTATTCGTGCCGACATAGACCTGACCGCTTGCGATCATGGGTGTGCCGTAGGTTTGGGAGCCGAGCTTGGCCACCCAGAGACAATTTTTCGTCGTACTCATGTCCACATCTTCAGCACCTGGGCCTTTATTGGCCTCTTCGGCATCGGGACGCAGACGACCAGCGATTTTCGGTGCTGCTTTGGGTCCGTATTTTTTGCCGGGCTCGATATCGATCGGCAGTCCCTTTTCAGCAGAGACCATGTTACGGCTTTGGCCGCCGCCCCATTCGGGCAGATCGGCAGCGTGAAGGGGAGCGGTAGAGATAACCGCAGTAGCGGCAGAAAGAACCGCAAGGAGGAGGGGTGTTTGGGGCTTCATTTGAATAAAGAGGCAGCGTGGAAATTACTTGTTCTCGGTGATGCTGAGGTTGTCTAGGAAGACGCGTTTTTGGTTCATCTGGGTAAAGCCAAAGATACCGGGGCTGCCCTGTGTGTGGGCTTTAGCGACCTTGGCCTCGACGGTCCAAGCTTCTGGCTCTGGCTGAGATTTGTCCCAGACTTTCCCCTTCACTACGCCACTGCCGTCGGTATTCACATCGACACGGGTTTTTAGGGTGTACCAAGTATTGGCGCTGACTTTAAAAACGGCAGCTTGGGCCAGACGCTCGAGATTGGAGCTGATCTCGATCTTGTTGGCGTTGCCTCGCAGACAAATGAGGTAGCGCTGATTGATCAGGCCTAGATCCGCCTTGGAGCGGGCATTGCCATCGGTCATTACGTCCGCCTGCATGGTGTAGTTTGAGAGAGCAGATGGAGCTACAAAAACCGTGCCACGCTGGAACATCAGGCGGTCAAAGCTTTTGCCAAAGACCTTATTGCCGTCTTTTTCC